>JASBUY010000255.1 GCA_030147645.1 Aquabacter sp.
CTATCCCTATCTGGTGGCGCGGGACGACGCAGACGGCGCGTTGCTCGGCTATGCCTATGCGAGCGCCTTCCGCCCGCGCATCGCCTATCGCTTCACGGTGGAGAACTCGGTCTATGTGGACCCCGCCGCCCAGGGGCGCGGCGTCGGGCGGGCGCTCATGGACGCGCTGATCGTCCGCTGCACCGACGCCGGATTCCGCCAGATGGTGGCGGTGATCGGCGGCAGCGACAATGTGGGCTCCATCGCCCTCCATCGCGCGTGCGGCTTTTACGATGCGGGCGTGCTGAAGGCGACCGGCTTCAAGTTCGGCCGCTGGCTGGACACGGTGCTGATGCAGCGCGAGTTGGGCGAAGGCGACCGCACACCCGGCGCTTGAGGCTCAGAACGGCCCCTTGGAATAAATGGACTGCAGCACGTCCTCGATCTCGTCGATGCGGGCCTTATAAGCGTTGCCGATACAGATCTTGTTGATGCTGCAGGCGGCACGGGTCTTCAGGAACGCCCGCTGCTGGTCCTGCAGGACGCCACGCTGGCCCATGGCCACGAGATGGGACGCCACCTCATAAAGGGTCGCCATGCGCACATCGAGATCATTGAGCGCAAGCGAAGAGCACACCGCCTTCTCGTCCGCCGCCTTGGCCGCCGCGCAATCGAAGCTCGCCGCGCGTGCCGCGCCTCCGCCGGCGAGAGCAGCCAGGATCGATGCCGCGCCGAGCGCCGCCGCCATCCGCATGGTCATGCCCGAACGTCCTTTCTCTCCCGGTAGCGCGCGAAGCCCTCGGCGCGCAGGGTGCAGGCGGGACAGGTGCCGCAGCCATAGCCCCAGGCATGCCGCGCCCCCCGCTCGCCCAGATAGCAGGTGTGTGTGTCTTCCAGAATGAGGTCCACGAGCGCCGTGCCGCCGAGTTGCTCGGCAAGGCTCCAGGTCTCGCCCTTGTCGATCCACATGAGCGGGGTGTGCAGCACGAAACGCTTCTCCATGCCGAGATTGAGCGCCACCTGCAGGGCCTTGATGGTGTCGTCGCGGCAATCGGGATAGCCGGAATAATCGGTCTCGCACATGCCGCCGACGATGTGCTTCAGCCCGCGCCGATAGGCGAGCGCGGCAGCGAAGGTGAGGAAGATGATGTTGCGGCCCGGCACAAACGTGTTGGGCAGGCCGCCGGTTTCCATCTCGATGGCGACCTGACGGGTCAGTGCCGTGTCCGACACCTTGCTCAGGGCAGCGAGAGACAGGGTGTGGTCGTCTTTGAGGCGCCGCGCCCAGGCGCCGTTGAGCCGCGTGAGACCCCGCGAGATCGCGCTACGCCGCTCCAGTTCCACCCGGTGGCGCTGGCCGTAATCGAAGCCCACCGTCTCCACCCTCTCAAAGCGCTCCAGCGCCCAGGCGAGGCAGGTGGTGGAATCCTGGCCGCCGGAAAACAGCACCAGCGCGCCGCCCTCTCCCGCTGCCGCAGGCTCGCTCATTCGCCGGGCGCCTTCGCCTCGATGGCGAGCGCATGCAGCCCGCGCGCGATCTCGTCCGCCAGAAGCGCATTGACCAGGCGATGGCGCTCCACCCGGCTCTTTCCGGCGAAGGCAGACGACACCACCCGCACCCGCAGATGGGTCAGCCCGCCGTCCGCGCGCCCGGCCGCGCCGGAATGCCCGGCATGGAGATGGCTCTCATTCTCAAGCTCAAGCACGAGCGGGGCGAGCCCCCCTGAAAGGGCCGAGCGGATGCGGTCGAGATGAGGATCGGACATGGAATAGGGGTAGCCCCGCCCCGCCGCCCGCGTCAATGGAGACCCTGCGTCCACCGGCGGACGAACAGGCGGGATGGAATTTGCGCCGCGCCCGCTTATATTAGCGGCGGCGGCGCGATGGCACCGCCCTTCCCGAACCCCTCCCGCCCGTGGGCCGTGACGCGCGCAGCGCGCCTGTCCCTCCGGCCTCCAGCCGTGTTGCCGCATCGCGGCATCGACCTCATAATCGCATCATGAAGTTCGACTCCCCCCTGTTCGATCGCATCCGCGTCAAGCCGACGGCGGACCGCCTGAAGCAGCGGACCTGCCCCGCCTGCCAATGGCCGGGCTGCGCGCGCGACGGGACGCATCGCGCGCCGAAGGGGCGGCAGGCGGAGGGGGAGTATTTCTTCTACTGCCTCGATCATGTGCGCGAATATAACCAATCCTACAACTACTTCGCAGGCATGAGCGACGATGCGGTCTATGCCTATCAGAAGGACGCGCTCACGGGCCATCGCCCCACCTGGAAGATGGGCCAGCGCGGCGAGACCCCGGCCGACGGTACGCGCGATCCCTTCGGCTTCTCCCATGAGATGGGCGGGCAGCCCTTCGAGCCGCCGCGCGAGGAGAGCCGCGCCATCCGAACCACCGAGCGGCGCGCGCTGGAACTGATGGGGCTCGAACTCTCCGCCACCGCCGAGGAGATCAAGACCCGCTTCAAGGAATTGGTGAAGAAGCACCATCCTGACGCCAATGGCGGCGACCGCACCTCCGAGGAGCGGCTGCGAAACGTGATCCAGGCCTATAATGCGTTGAAACAGGCCGGCTTCTGCTGACCTTTGGGGCGCGACATCTGGCGCGCCCGCATCTGTTTTTGCCCAAGCGGAAAACCTTTAAGGTGCCGCCCCACATGTGACGTGAGACGCGCGCGCAACGTGCGCAACGGAGGATTTATGAGCGGCACGGAGACCATTGCCCCGACCCCGGACATGAAGGTGTCGGTGCGCCAGGTGTTCGGCATCGACATCGACATGGAGGTCCCGGCCTTCTCGGAGCGCGATCCCCATGTGCCGGATCTCGACCCGGACTATCTGTTCGACCGGCCGACGACCCTCGCCATTCTCGCCGGCTTTGCCCATAACCGCCGCGTGATGGTCACCGGCTATCACGGCACCGGCAAGTCCACCCATGTGGAGCAGGTGGCCGCGCGCCTCAACTGGCCGTGCATCCGCATCAATCTCGACAGCCATATCAGCCGCATCGACCTGATCGGCAAGGACGCCATCGTGGTGAAGGACGGCGTGCAGGTCACGGAATTCCGCGACGGCATCCTGCCCTGGGCGCTCCAGCACAATGTGGCGCTGGTGTTCGACGAATATGATGCGGGCCGCCCCGACGTGATGTTCGTGATCCAGCGCGTGCTGGAAGTCTCGGGCCGCCTCACGCTGCTGGACCAGAACCGGGTGATCCGCCCCCATCCCGCCTTCCGCCTGTTCGCCACCGCCAATACGGTGGGCCTCGGCGACACGACAGGCCTCTATCACGGCACGCAGCAGATCAATCAGGGCCAGATGGACCGCTGGTCCATCGTCACCACCCTGAATTATCTCGCCCACGACAAGGAAGTGGACATCATCCTGTCCAAGGCGAAGCATTATCGCACGCCCGAGGGCAAGGACACGGTCAACCGCATGGTGCGGCTCGCGGACCTCACCCGCAATGCCTTCATTAACGGCGACCTCTCCACCGTCATGAGCCCGCGCA
>JASBUY010000259.1 GCA_030147645.1 Aquabacter sp.
GCAAGTTCCATCGGCGAACTGGCGATGGATTATTACATGCTCCAGACGGGCGTCGATCCCCGCCTCTATGCGGCGGTGGGCGAGCGATTCGGAGACCTCATCGTCCATCTCTTCACCGGCGATACCGGCGCGCTGGGAGACGATGTGCGGGCGCTCGGGGCGGCCTATCTCGATACGATCATCAAGAATCCGTACCTGGCAGCCATCGGCGCCCGCATGGTGCAATATGCGGAGACCATCAACGGCGCGCTGGCGGACATCAACGACAGCTACCGCATCCTCGGCCAGAACATCTATACGGGCCTGCTCTATGTGGGCACGGGCTTCGACGAAGCGGGCAATGTGCTGCGCTCGGTGGCGCACACGATCGGCGGCTTCGTCGACGACCTGCTCTCGGGCCTCGGCATCGACGGCTATATTTCCGGTGCCACCGTGTTTGCGGACGCCAACTTCAATGGCGTGCTCGATGCCGGCGAGGCGTCCACCCTCACCGACGCCAATGGCCGTTATGTCCTCGCCGCGAACGGCGCGCCGCTGATCCTCACCGGCGGTATCGACACCGCGACCAATCTTCCCTTCCGCGGCGTCCTGCTGGCGCCGGCGGGTTCCACCGCCATTACGCCCCTCACCACCCTGATCCAGAAGGTGGCCGAGACCGGCAGCGGCGATCCGGAGGCCGCGCAGCGCGCGGTGGCGGCGGCACTGGGGCTCAATTCGGCGCTCGATCTCAACGATCTCGACACCATCGCGGCGACCCGGCGCGGTGAAGCGGGGGCGGCGCAGGCCTTCGCCACCGCCTCCAGCCTGCTCAATACGGTGAGCCTGCTTTCGGCGGCCGGCGCCAGCGACGACCCCTTCGACGCCATCGCCGCGCGCCTCGTTGCGGCAGCGGCGGCGGGCGAGGTGGTGAATCTCAGCGACACCGCGACGCTCGCCGCGCTGGCGTCCAGCGCTGGCGTGTCCGATGCGACGCTGGAGGCGGTGGTCGCGCTTGCAGCGGCGAGCAACAGCCTGATCGGCAGCGTCGTCGCGCGCGGCGGCGATCCCATGAGCGTTCTGGAGGCGGTGACGGCGGTCAGCATCTCGGCCCAGGGCAGCACGGCCCAGGCGCTCGCGGCGGCCGGGTCCGATCCGGCGGCGCTGGCTGCGGTTCTGGCGGGCCATACCGGCGCGGCGCTCGCGAGCCAGGTGGCCGCCGACCGCCTGCTCGTGGGCGGCTTTGGCGATGGGAGCGCGGGGGGCGGCGAAGTCCCCCTCAAGATCAGCGCCGATGGCCACGGCATCGAACTGGCGCTGGACGGCGCCAGCACGGTGGCCGGCAACTGGGTGCGATTCTCTGCGCTGGACCTCGGCCTCCAGCAGGGTTCGACGCTGCTCATCTATGCGGTGGACGAGGATGGAAACCGCATCGACCGGGACGACAAGCATGCCGGCGCGGATGTGAGCCTCAGCGATGCTTTGCTGATCGCCCTCGGCAGCGTGGCGGACGATCACGGCGCCGGCCTGTTCTTCGGCGCGCACTCGGTCTATCTGCCGGCGGGCGACCAATTGCGCTTCGCGGTTCTCGGCGCCGACCACAGCGTGAACGAGGCGCCCGACATCGCCCTTGCGGCGGATGCGAGCGGCGCCGTTCAGGCCTCGGTGGGCGGGCTGCATCTTGCGGCGGCCACGAACAATGCCATGAGCGAGGCGGCGGAGCTCGCCGGGGCGCAGCGCAGCACCGGCCAGCCCTTGATGTTCCTTCAGGCGGGCGAGACGCTGAAGGTGGAATTGGCGGGCAGCGCCGGGAATACCAACACGCTCGCCTTCGTGCGGGTGGACGTGGACGCCACCAGCGGGGCCATGAGCGTGGACGGCGTCGCCTATGGCGACACCCCGGCTTTCACCGAGGCGGTGCGAAGCCACCTCGATGCCGGCTTCCTGGAAAGCCGCAGCGGCGACTTCAAGGCGGAAGCGGCCTGGACCGTGTCGGGTGCGACGGGCTTCTATGCACCCGTCCTCATCACTCCCGCCGGCAACACCTTCGTCATCGGCAACGCCAATCCCGGCGGCTACGATTATGTGCGCATGTTCGGCGAGAACACGTTCGGATTCGAGGACCTCGCCTTCGATCAGGGCTCGGACTTCGACTATAACGACATGGTCATGCGCCTGACGCCGCTGTCGCTGGTGTGAGCGGCGCCACCCAAAGGCGGCGCCTCAGTCTCGGTGGCGCGCGCCGGCTCAGGCTTGCGCGCGCGCCTTCTCGGGAGTGGGCGCAGCCTCGCGGCAGGACGCGTCATAGGCCTGGTAGCTGCGCTGGATGGCGATCTGGTCCGCGATGTATTTCGCGTCGTGCCACACGCCCCAGATGAAGCTGGAGCCGCGCCGCGACTGCCAGGGCAGGCCGAGGAAATAGATGCCCGGCTCGCAGGACACCCCGCGCTGATGGCGCGGCTTGCCGGCCGCGTCGAAGGCATCGACCTTCATCCAGCTGTAGTCGAGGGCAAAGCCCGTCGCCCAGATGATGGTGGAGACGCCCGCCGCCTTCAGGTCCAGCGCGGCGAGCGGCTCGCGCACGCAAGCCGCGTCGGGCACGCTCTGGCGGGCCTGCGGGTCTTCCGGCAGGTCGAGGCCGTTGCGCGCCACATAGGCGTCCGCCTCGTCCAGCAGCGCGCGATTGTTGGCGTCACCATTCTCCAGATTCTCAACCAGATCCGGCGCGAAGCGGACCACGCCGTCCGCATATCCATCGGTGCGGCCCACCAGGACCATGCCCTGGGCGGCGAGGCGGCGGAAATCGATGGTATGGCCGCCATTGGCGCCCGAAACCGCAATGGTCACATGCTCCTTGCCGGGCTCCTGGGCGGCGGCGTCCCATTTGCCGAGCACGCCCAGCCACCAGACGAAGTCGCGTCCGCGATAGGCGCGGGGCGGGCGGTCATGGGGGCCGACGGAGAGATAGACGGTGCGGCCGGCATTCATCAATTCCTCGGCGATCTGCACGCCCGAGGAGCCCGCGCCGACCACGAGCACCGCGCCGTCTGGCAGGGCCTTGGGATTGCGGTAGCCGGTCGAGTGCATCTGCACCACGCCCGCCTCGGCGGGGATCACCGGTGGAATGAGGGGCCGCTGGAACGGCCCGGTCGCAGCCACCACGCGCGCAGCCTCGATCACGCCTGCCGAAGTCTCCACGCGAAAGCCGGGACGGCCGGCAATGCGCTCCAGCTTCAGAACCTCGATGCCGCAGCGCACCGGCGCGGCGATCTTCTTGGCGAACATCTCGAAATAGTCCGCCACAGTCTCCTTGGCGGGAAAGTCGTCCGCGCCCACCTTGGGGTCCACTTCGGAGAAGGAGAGGCCGGGAAAGCGGTCGTGCCAGGCGGGGCCGTTGGCCACCAGCGAGTCCCACCGCTCCGAGCGCCAGCGTTCGGCGATCCGCTTGCGCTCCAGCACCAGATGGGGAATCCCGGCATTGCCCAGATGCTCGCTCATGGCGAGGCCCGCCTGTCCGGCGCCGATGACCAAAGTGTCGATGGTCTCTACTGACATGTCTCGTCCTTCGTCTCGCCGTCCGAAGCACATGCCAAGTTTTCGCAGGTGTCCGGAGGAGTCGCAGGCAATGGTGGAGGGGATTTCAGGATAGATAAATAATAATAAAAAGAACGAATGCTTCAAAAAATCAAAAAGCCCCCGCGTCCCGCACGCTGGGATCCGCGCGCCGATTCAGGGCGCGAGGATGGGAAAAGGCAGGGGCGGCGGCGGACGCGAGCGCCCGCCGCCATCACACTCACTGACGGACAACCCAGGCGCCGTCCTTCACCTCGCGCAGCTCAAGCACGACCGCGCGCTTGGTCTGGCCGTTCTCGTCGAATGTGGTGCGGCCCAGGGCGCCGTCATAGTCGCTGGCGCGGATCGCCTTGGCGATGGCGGCCTTATCCGTGGTGCCGGCGGTCTTCAGGGCGGCGATGATGATGTTCGTCGCGTCGTAGGCGTTCTTCGTATAGGAGCCGATGGGCTCGGCGAAGTTCGCGCTCTTATAGGCCTCGGTCATGGCATCGAGCTTGGGATTTCCGACTTCCTTGGCGATGCCGACAATGGTGCCATTGGCGGCCGGGCCGGCGATCTTCAGGAATTCGGAATCATAAAAGCCGTCCACGCCGATCATGGGCTGGCTCATGCCGAGCTGCACCATCTGCTGGCGGACGAGGCCGGCTTCCGCCACCACGCCGCCGAAATAGATGGCATCGGGATTGGTACCCTTGATCTTGGTGAGCAGGGCGCGGAAATCGGTGGTGCCGACCGGCGCGGCCTCGGCCGCAACGATGGTGCCGCCGTCCGCCTCGAAGAATTTGCGGAAATTGTCCGTGTTGGCGACGCCGTAATCGCTGGTGTCGGAGACGATGGCGATCCGCTTGCCAAGATTGGCGACGGCCCATTTGGCGAGCGGGGCATTGGTATTGACCAAAGTGGTGACCACCCGCGACACCATGGGATTGTTCTTCTCGGTGATCTTCGGGCTGATGGCGCCCCACACCACGAACGGCACGCCGGCGCGGCTGAAGACCGGGATGGTGGCCAGCGCGACGCCGCTGTTCCAATGGCCGGTGGCGGCCACGACCTTCGGGTCATTGGTGAGCTTCAGCGCGGCGGCGACGCCGGTCTGCGGGTTGGCGGCGTCATCCAGGATGACCGGCTCGATCTTGAAGGGCAGACCGGACGCATTGGCCTGGTCAATGGCGAGTTGGAAGCCGTTGCGCGCCGCGATGCCCTGCTGGGCATTGCCGCCGCTCAGCGGGCCGATGAAGCCGATCTTCACCGTCTCTTGGGCGCGGGCGGGAGCGCCGCCGAGTGTGCCGGCGAGCGTGGCCGCCGCAAGCGTGGCAGCGAGCGCCGCGAAGCGCAGCGTGAGCGGGCGAGGGCGCAATGCCCCGGTGAAAGGCGCGAAGGCCATGATCTCGAACTCCTCTGGACCGGCCTTGTGGCGGCCATGCTGGTTGGTCGGGAGGCGCACCTCCCACAGGGGAAGTCTGGACCCGGTTTTCCCCGGAGGAAAATCGGAACTTCTGAACCTTTGACGTTGGATTTTCCAAACCAGACGCTGCATCCCGCGCATGGGACGCGGCGGCACTCTTCAAAACATCGGACCCAGTGATTTTGAAAAAACTATTCTAATTGCTGCCTGCTTTGGGGCACATTCGGCCGATGCACCGACGAAATCAGAGCCAGAAAGAGGCCGGATGTGAGTGAACTCTTCTTCCAGCAGGTCGTGAACTGGATAACATTGGGAAGCATCTACGCGCTGATCGCCGTCGGATTCAGCCTGCTGTTCGGTGTTCTCAACATCATCCATTTCTCCCATGGCGATGTCTCTCTGCTCGCACCCTTCTTCGCGCTGTCGGTGATTTCGGCGCTCGGCTCCGTTCTGGGAGATGCGGGCTCTTTTCCGGTCTTTCTTCTCGGCCTCGTGGTCGCCATCGCGGTGACGGGCTGCGTGGGCGTGCTGTTGGATCTGGTCGTTATCCAGCGCTTCCGCAAAGCGCCGGCCATGATGGCGCTGGTGGCGACCGTCGCGCTCGGCATCGTGCTGCGCGAACTGATCCGGCACCTGTTTCCCAATGGCAGCAATCCCCATGCCTTTCCCCGGCTGGTGGACGGCGACATCGTGCTTGCCGGCTTTCCGGTTCCTCTGTTCAGCCTCGCCGTGGTCGCGGTCTCCACCCTCTCGGTGGGCGCCTTGTTCTTCATGCTGAACAACACCCGCCTCGGCCTGCACATCAAGGCGGTTTCGCAGGACCGCGATGCGGCGCGGCTCATGGCCATCAGCCCGGGGCGGATTTTCCGCGCCACCTTCTTCGTGGCCTCGGCCATCGGCGCGGTGGGCGGCCTGTTCTTCTCCAGCTATGCCGGCATGGCGCGCTTCGATTTCAGCATCGATGTGGGCCTCATCGGTTTCTCCGCCGCCGTGGTCGGTGGTCTCGGCTCCATGCCGGGCGCCATCATCGGCAGTCTCATGATCGCCGGTCTCGACACGCTGGTGCAGGCCGTGGTGCCGAACGGAGCCTCCTATCGCCTCGTCTTCGTCTTCCTGTTGGTGATCTGCGTGCTGGTGTTCCGTCCCTCCGGCCTTCTGGGCCGGACTTTGGTGGAGAAGGTGTGATGGCGCACCCCTCCACCCAACCTTCCGGAAACGCGCTTTCCGCCGCTTTCATCGTCATTGCGGTCCCGCTCATCGGCGCTGCTTTCCTGCGGCAGTTCCTGCTCGCCGAAGACTGGCGCCTCGTGCTGGGCCTGCTCGCCCTGTTCGCCGTGGTGCTCGTGGTGCTGGAGCGCTTGCCGGCGTTGGAGACCCGCATTGAGACGGCGTTCGCGCGCCAGTCGCGCCTCGCCCTCCTGGTGGGCATTGTTGTGGTGCTCGGCTTCCCCTTCGCGCTCGGCGGCAACACCTATGCGCTGCATCTGTGCGTGATTTCCATGCTGTATGCGGTGCTGGCGCTAGCTCTGAATTTCCAGCTGGGCAGCGCCAACATCCCGAACTTCGCCACCGGCGCCTCCTACGGCATCGGCGCCTATGCCTCGGCGCTGCTGGCGCTGAATTTCGGCGTGAGCTTCTGGCTGGCCTTGCCCGCCGCCGCCGTGGTCGCGACCATTTTCGGATTCCTGCTGGGCATCCCCTCCATGCGCACGCGGGACAGCTATCTGGCCCTCGTTACCATCGCCTTCGGGGTCGTGGTCCATCAGCTTCTGAACAATTTGGACTTCACCGGCGGCCCGAACGGCCTCGTCGGCATTCCCGTGCCGGAATTATTCGGCCATGCCTTCAGCGACCCGCTGGTCGTTTTCGGCCATGCGCTGCCGCCGCAGGCCAACTTCTATTATCTCTCCGCGCTCCTCGTCTTCATTTCCATCGTGTTCGCCGAGCGGCTGCACGATTCCCGCGTCGGGCTTGCCTGGAACGCGTTGCGGGCGGATGAACTGGCGGCGCGCTGCCAGGGCATCAATGTCACCTGGTACAAGGTGCTGGCATTCGCCGTGGACGCTTTCCTCGCGGGCTTCGCGGGCACCATCTACGCCTTCTATGTGGGCTTCATCTCGCCCGACAATTTCACCTTCCTCGTGTCCGTCACCATCATGACCATGGTGATCGCGGGCGGCATGGACAACATCCTCGGGGTCATCGTCGGCGCCTTCCTGCTGACCCTCCTGCCGGAAAAGCTTCGGGCCTTCTCCGACTATCGGATCCTGTTCTTCGGCGTGACCGTGATTCTGTTCCTCATGATCCGGCCCCAGGGCCTCTTCCCCCAGCGCCTGCGGCGCTACGGAGACTGACCATGGCCGTGTCCTCCTCCGCTCCCCTCGTGCTGGAAGGCGAGAATCTCACCATGCGCTTGGGCGGCCTCGTCGCCATGGCCGAGGTGGCCTTCACCCTGAAGCGCGGCGAAATCCTCGGCATCATCGGCCCCAATGGCGCCGGCAAGTCGACGTTGCTCAACATCATCACGGGCATCTACATCCCCTCCTCGGGCGAGGTGCGCCTGGAGGGGCAGCGGCTGAACGGCGTGCCCGCCCACAAGATCGTGGCGCGGGGTATCGCGCGGACGTTTCAGTCGAGCCGCCTGTTCGCCGACCTCAGCGTGCTGGACAATGTGGTTATCGGCCGCCACACCCACACCAAGGCCGGCGTGTTCGACGCCATTTTTCGCCGGCGCCGCGCCAAGGCGGAACTGGAAGCGGCGGCCGCCCATGCTGAAGACCTGCTGAAAAGTGTCTCGCGCGGCCTTCACGCCCAGCGCCACCGCCCCGCCGGAGAACTGGCCCAGGCCGACCGGCGGCGGCTGGAAATCGCCCGCGCGCTGGCCACCGATCCCAAGGTGCTGCTGCTGGACGAACCGTCATCGGGCATGGACGATTCCGACACCGATGCGCTGATGGACGATATCCGCGCGGTCTGCGCCCAGCGTCCCGACCTCGCGCTCATGATCATCGAGCATGACATGCGCCTCGTCGCGAGCCTGCCGCACCGGGTGATGGTCCTCGATTACGGACAGAAGCTGGCCGACGGCCCCTATGAGGAGATCCGCAAGATCCCGCGGGTCCAGGAAGCCTATCTCGGACGCAAGGCGACGCAGCATGCTGGAGCTTGAGAAGGTCGATACCGACTATGGCGTCGTCGCCATGCTGCGCGACGTGTCCTTCAAGGTGGGGGAGGGCGAACTGGTCTGCATCCTCGGGCCGAACGGGGCAGGCAAGACCACCACCTTCCGCGCCATATCCGGATTGCTGCCGCTCTCAGGCGGCACCATCCGCATCATGGGCCAGGATTTGGCGCGCACCCGCACCGAGGCGCTGAGCGCCCTGGGCATCGGATTCGTGCCCGAAGGCCGGCGCCTGTTCGCGGATGTGAGCGTGCGCGACAATATCCGCCTCGGCTTCGAGGCCCAGAAGGGCGAGGGGCGCTTCGCCGACCGCCTGGAGGCGATGCTGGACCTGTTTCCCCGTGTGCGCGAGCGCATCAATCAGCGGGCCGGCACGCTGTCGGGCGGCGAACAGGCCATGGTCGCGCTGGCCCGCGCCCTCGTCGGCGGACCCAAGCTCGTGGTGATGGACGAGCCCTCCCTCGGCCTCTCGCCCAAGCTGATCGATGAATATTTCGACACGGTCGCGGAGATCAACCGGCTTGGCACCACCGTCCTTTTGATTGAGCAGAATGCCGAGACGGCGCTCTCAATCGCCCATCGCGGCATCATGTTGGTGAAGGGGCGGGTGGTGGCGGCGGGCACCGCCTCCGATCTGCTCGCCAACGACGCCGTTCGGCATCTTTATCTATGACCGCGCTCGATCTGCTCGACCGGCTCATCGCCTTTCCGACCGTGAGCCGGGACCCCAACCGGGACCTGATCGCCTTCGTGGCGGAGTTTCTCGCCGCCCATGGCTGCGAGGCGGAGATCATCGCGTCGCCGGAGGGGCGCAAGGCCAATCTCTTCGCCACGATCGGGCCGAAGGACCGGCCGGGCATTTTGCTCTCCGGCCATACGGACGTGGTGCCGGTGGACGGGCAGGCCTGGAGCGCGGACCCGTTCCGCCTGCGGGTCGCGGACGGCCGCGCCTATGGGCGGGGCGCCGCCGACATGAAGGGGTTTCTCGCCTGCGCCCTCGCGCTGGCCGGGCAGGCGGCGGGGCGGGAGCTTGCCGTGCCGCTGCATCTCGCCTTCAGCTATGACGAGGAGGTGGGCTGCCTCGGCGTGCGTTCGCTCATCGAGCGCCTCGCGCAGGCGCCCCTGCGCCCGCGTTTGTGCATCGTCGGCGAGCCCACCGGCATGCGCATCGCCACCGGCCATAAGGGCAAGCTCGCCGCCCGCGCCACCTGCTGCGGGGTGGAAGGGCATTCGGCGCTCGCCCCGAAGGCGCTCAACGCCATTCATCTCGCCTGCGATTTCGTGGGCCTGCTGCGCGCCGGGCAGGCGCGCCTCGCCGCCGAGGGCGCGCGCGATGATGATTACGAAATCCCCTACACCACGCTCCATGCGGGCGTGATCGCAGGCGGGACGGCACTCAATATCGTGCCGAACCGCTGCACCGTGGATTTCGAGATCCGCAACGTGGCGCAGGACGATCCGTCCGCGATCCTCTCCGCGTTGATGGACGAGGCCGCCCTCCTGGTGGCGGCGCGCCGGGCGGACTTCCCGCAAGCGGACATCGCGGTCGAGGTGACCAATGCCTATCCCGGCCTCGCGACGCCGCGCGAGGCGCAGGTCATCTCTTTCGTGCGCGACCTGGTGGAGGACCCGACCACCTTCAAGGTGGCGTTCGGCACCGAGGGCGGGCTGTTCGACCAGCATCTGTCCATCCCGACCGTGGTCTGCGGCCCCGG
>JASBUY010000263.1 GCA_030147645.1 Aquabacter sp.
TGACACACGCATGCCGAGCGTGCGCGCGAGGATGCGGACCCAGGTAGCGGTTGCTTCGGTAGCCCGCTGCTTGTAAAATTAAGACGAGTCGAACGTAGCGTGGGGGAGTGCGTTCGGCCGGAGACGCTGAATAAGGCGGACCGGCTGGAAACGGTTGGAGCCGCTTCGCATAAGGAGCGCCCGATGAAGGTGTTGCCCATCGCCCGCATTCTCATCATCGATGCTGATGCGGAGCGCCGCCAGACGACCAAGCTTGGCCTAACTGCTCTCGGTGTCGGTACCGTGACGGAGGCGGCCTCTTCCGCCGAGGCTCTGGAATTGCCGCGCCAGTTCGATGTGGTGGTGGTGCAGGCGGGCTCGGTGGACGATATCCCCCCGCATCCGTTCCGCGACACCGGCGATGGCATCCCCGCCGTGATGGTGGCGGACGGCAGCGCCCATGCCCTGGCCCGCGCCGCAGGCCGGCAGGGCTATGAAGCGGCGGTCGGCATGCCGCTGCTGCCACGCCTGCTCTATCGCCGCATCGGCTCCGTGCTACAGCGCGCCCGGCGCGGACAGCGCCCCGGCGCGCCGAGCGTTGAGGCCGGCTCCGGAACCGCCGCGACGGCGGGTTGAGCTGAAGAGCAAGCGACGCGCGGGGCGGGTGAGCCGCCACGCGCCGGGTGCTCGCCGCACGACGCCCCCTTGACGCCGGCCAAAACCTGTCCCCCGATACCTGCCTTCGCGATGCAGGGATCGAGGGTGGCATGGCCGGCTTGGATGACGTTCTGAACAAGGTCGATACGCAGCTGGACCAGAGCCTGGAGCGGCTGTTCGCCTTCCTGCGCATTCCCAGCATCTCGACCGATCCCGCTTATGCCGCCGAGTGCCGCCGCGCCGCCGAATGGGCTGCGAGCCAGCTCACCGAGCTGGGCCTGACCGCCGCCGTACGCGATACGACCGGGCATCCCGTGGTGGTCGGGCGCACAGAGACGGGCGCCGCGCGCCGCGTCCTGTTCTACGGCCATTATGACGTCCAGCCCGTGGACCCGCTGGATCTGTGGGATTCCCCGCCCTTCGAGCCCGTCATGGTCACCGGCCCGGGGGGGCGCAAGCGGATCGTGGCGCGCGGCGCCTGCGACGACAAGGGGCAGGTCCTCACCTTTCTGGAGGCGCTGCGCGCCCACCGCGATGTCAACGGCCGCCTGCCGGTGGATGTCACCGTTCTGCTGGAGGGGGAGGAAGAATGCGGCTCGCCGAGCCTGCCCGCCTTTCTCGCCGCCCATGCGGGGGAACTCGCCGCCGACGTGGCGCTGGTCTGCGACACCGGCATGTGGGATCGCCTGACCCCAGCCATCACCACGGCCCTGCGCGGCATCCTCCATTGCGAGCTGACCGTCAGCGGCGCCGACCGCGATCTGCATTCCGGCCTGTTCGGTGGCGCCGCGCGCAATCCGACCCATGTGGTGGCCCAGATCGTTGCCGACCTGCACGACGCGAAGGGCCATGTGACGCTACCGGGCTTCTATGACGCGGTGCGCGAGCCGACCCCCGAGGTGCGCCGCCAATGGGAGGCGCTGGGCTTCACGCCCGAGAGTTTCCTGGGTCCCGTGGGCCTGTCCATCCCCGCCGGGGAGCAGGACCGCATGCTGATCGAGATGGTGCAGTCGCGGCCCACGGCTGAGGTGAACGGCATGTTCGGCGGCTATACGGGGCAGGGGAGCAAGACCATCATCCCCGCCTCCGCCACCGCCAAGATTTCCTTCCGCCTGGTCGCGGACCAGGATCCGGCGGCCATCAAGGCCGCCTTCGCGGAGTTCGTGAAGGCCCGCGTGCCAGCGGACTGCAAGCTGGCGCTGCATTTCGGCGAGGGCGCGAGCGCCATGATGGTGCCGGCCGACAATCCCGACCTGAAGAAGGCGGCCGATGCGCTGGCCGCCGAATGGGACAAGCCACCCGTGGAGATCGGCTCGGGCGGGTCCATCCCCATCCTTGGGCAATTCAAGTCCGTGATCGGGGTGGACACGCTGCTGATCGGATTCGGCCTGGACGATGATCGGGTGCATTCGCCCAACGAGAAATACGACCTCACCTGCTTCCACAAAGGCACGCGCAGCTGGGTGCGCATCCTCGACGCCCTGGCGTGAGTGGTCGCGGGGCGCCGGGCCGCGCCCCGCTTCCCCCGCGCGCCGCTTTCTGGCAGGAAAGCGCGACCCAGCGGGGGTGAGGCATGGCGGACCAGTATAGCGAAGGGCTTCTGGAGGCATGGCGCTTCGACGGGGAGGGGGGCGGCACGCGCCTCTCCTGGGACGAGGTGCACGCGCTCGATCCCATTTCGGACGGCTTCGTCTGGCTGCATTTCCGCTGCCTGCCCAAGCAGCCGCAGGAATGGCTGCGCGAGCATAGCGGCATCGACCGCATCATCCTGGAAGGCATGCTGGACGACGAGAGCCGCCCGCGCTGCTCGCTGTTCAGCGACAGCGCCTTCCTGGTGCTGCGCGGCGTCAATCTCCAGCGCAATTCGTTGCCCGAGGACCTGCTCGGCCTGCATATGTGGGTGGAGCCGCGCCGCATCATCACCCTTCAGCACGAACCCATTTCCGCCATCGCGGACTATGTGGATTCGCTCACCCGGGCGCGAAAGCCGCGCACCCAGGGCGAGATGGTGGCCGATCTCAGCCTGCGCCTCGTGGACCGGTTGGATACGGTGATCGCCGCGCTGATGGACGAGGCCGACGAGCTTGAGGATGCGGTGGAAACCTCCGAGCCGCGCGATCTCTTGCCCAAGCTCTCGGTGCTGCGCCGCGTCTCCATCAAGCTGCGCCGGCATATCGCGCCCCAGCGCGAGGCGCTGAACCATTTCTCCACCGAGGACGATCCCTGGCTCGGACCCAAGGACCGCACCCGCATCCGCGATGCGCCCGACCGCGTGGCGCGCTTCACCGAAGAGCTGGATTCCATCCGCGAGCGCGCCTCCCTCATCCGCGACCAGATGGTGGACCGGCGCGCCGAGCAGATGAACAAGTCCATGTTGGTTCTGGCGGTGGTGACGGTGGTGTTCGCGCCGCTGACCTTCGTCTCGGGCCTGTTCGGCATGAATGTGGGCGGGATTCCCGGCGTGGATGATCCGGAATCCTTCTGGCTGATCACTTTTCTTCTGGTCAGCTTCGCGCTCGGCCTGTCCTGGCTGTTCAAGCGGCTCAAATGGATTTGACGCACGGGGGCCGCGCACCGTGAGCGCGCGGCACGTCTGAGGCCGTTTCGAATGTGAGGGCGCAGCCGTGATCGGCCGCGCGGTTGACCGCGCCTACTGGCCGGCGGCGAAGACCGAGGGGAAGCTGCGTCCGCGCGTGTCATAGACCCGCGCATAGACGACGCCGTCGCGCTCCACTTTCGCGATCACCGGAGCCTGCACATCGGCGCAGTAGAATTCGCCGAGCATAAGGGCGAAATCGGCGCCGCTCGTTTCGTATGTGGTCTCGAAGCGAGGACCGAGTTCGACGGCGGCGGCGCGATGCGGGCCGCAAACCGCTACCCGCAATTTGCGTCCCTGCGGCAGAGTGCGACGATGCTCGTCCACATATTCGTCCAGTTCGGCGGCGGCCTGCTTGAAGGCGAGGCCCCAATAATCCAGCATGAACTTGTCGTCCGCGCCTTTCACGCCGCCGACGAAATGATTGTAATAGGTGTATTGGTAGGGGTGGAGCTGGGCCAGTTCGAAGGCCGGCAAGGCGAGACCGCCCACGAACACAGCCGCCGCCGCCGCCCGCACCGCGCGATGCTGGCGCCCCAGCCAATCCCACGCCCAGGACCCCGCGAGGCCGCCGAGCACGGCGAGGGCCGGGGTGATGAAGACGAAGTGGCGGATGCCGTTATACATGACCGGCCGCTCAACCACGGTGAGCAGGACCGGGAACAAGCCCGCGGCCACCAGCAGCATGTATTGCGCCCGGCGCGCGGCGGGAGCTGAGCCGAACAGCGCGGCCACCAGCGCGCCAGCCGCGCCCGAGATGGACATCGCCAGGAACACTTCCGGCATCTGCACCGCGAACAGGGTCGGCACATAGGTGCGCGGCATTTCCGGCACGAGGATCGGGCGGCCCTCATAGAGTTCGCGCCACGGCACTTCCCAGAAATGCGCGTAGTAAGCGAGCGCCTTGAGAGGATTGAGCGGGTCGACCACGGCCCAGGGCCAGACGATGCCGAGCACGAAATAGGCGAGCGGCAGGCCGAGCATCATCAGGCCGAGGCACTGGCCGAGGCGAACCGCCATGGTCTTGAAGCCGAGATTGCGCCATTCCACCGCCGCCAACAGCGCCAGCGCGAGCCCGGCATAGGCAACCGCGATGACACCGAGCACGCGGGTGCCCACGGCAAGGCCGAGGCTCACCCCGAAAAAGGCGACCGTGCGCCAGGAGGGGCGGGGATATTCGTCCAGCGCCCGCACCATGGAATAGATGAGCGCGGCCACCGCCACGGCGAAGGGGGCATCCTTCGCGTTCATGAACATGTGGCCGTAATAGAGGGGGCAAACCAGCAGCAGGCTGAGGGCGACGAGGCCGCTGACCGGCCCGGCAAGGCGGCGCCCGAGGCGCCACACCAGGAACAGGCCGACCAATCCCACCAGCGCGCCCAGCAGGCGCCGCAGGTCGAACACGTCCACCGGCAGGACCTTGCCCAGCGCGGCGGCCGCGAGGTCGAACCCGCCACCATAATAATAGAGGTTCACGAAGGTGAAGACCCGCGTGTGGGTCAGTCCCGAGGCGAAGTAGGAATAGAGCAGGTCGCCATATTGCGAATGGGTGAAGTCGTCCCATCCCAGGCCGTAATCCCGGAAGGTCGTGAGGCTGATGACGGCGGTGGCGCTGAACAGGATCAGCGCGAGGCGATCCGCGAGGGCAACCGGCAGGGAAAGGCGGGGGATACGCATAGGTTCAGAGACCCAACTGAGACGCGCTGCATCAGCCCTGAAAACGTGTCCGGCGAGCGGCATCCCCAATGCGGCACGCGGTCACATATCCGTGAGCTTCTTTATCATCGCGTTAAACTGGGTCTTTGCAAGAGAATCTTACACCGCTGCGCAGGTTAGCTTGTGCTGAATTGCTCCGAACTCTCCTCATAAAGATGTAGCCGACCAAAAAACAAGCAAGACGGAACGCTGCTTTCTTCTGAGGCATCCAAGAAAAAACGCCGGCCAGATTGCTCCAGCCGGCGTTAACTCTACTTGCAAAAGGATGCGGGGCCTAAGGTCCGGTCCTCAGAGAGCCTTGCTGTAAAGCTCGGCCACGTAGTCCCAGTTGACCAGGTGGTCAACGAACGCCTTCAGATAATCCGGGCGGCGATTGCGGTAGTCGATATAGTAAGAGTGCTCCCACACATCGACGCCGAGCAGCGGAACGCCACCATGCACGAGGGGGTTTTCGCCGTTCGGCGTCTTGGTGATAGAAAGCTTGCCGTCCTTGAAGGTCAGCCAAGCCCAGCCGGAGCCGAACTGGCCCACACCGGCGGCGACGAAGTCTTCCTTGAACTTCTCGACGGACCCGAGGTCCTCGATGATCTTCTTTTCCAGCTCACCGGGAATGGCGCCGCCGCCATTGGGCTTCATCCAGTTCCAGAAATGGAGGTGGTTGTAGTGCTGGCCGGCATTGTTGAAGAGCCCGGCATTCTTGCCGTAGGACCCCTTCACGATCTCTTCGAGAGATTTTCCCTCGAATTCCGTGCCCTTTAGGAGATTATTACCGTTATTGACGTAAGCGAGGTGATGCTTGTCGTGATGGTATTCGAGCGTCTCGCGGGACATGTAAGGTCCGAGAGCGTCGTAGGCATAGGGAAGATCAGGCAGCGTGAAGGACATTAGGCGTCTCCGCGTTCGGTCCGGGAGGGGGCTGGGGCTTCATCCAGGAACGGTCGAGCCGCCAACCCTGCGACCTAGATAGGCCGGGCGCAGGCGTCAAACAACAGTGGTTGCGGCAAAATCCGTCGCAGCCGCGGATGGCCTGGACCCGGACCGGCGGGGGTCGGTCCTGCGTGGAGTGAGACGATGTGGCGGTTCATGGTGGGTCTCGGTTTATTGCTCGTGCTGGCGGGCCTCGTCATCGTGGCGCTCGGGATGGCGATCTTTGTGTCGTCCTTCGGCAACACGCTGATCGCCACCGGGGCGGTGTTCCTCTCCGGCGGCATCGTTCTGGCGGCTGTGGGCATTGTCCTGCGGCATCTGCTGGATCTCTCCGATCGGCTGGAGGCTGCGCTCGCGGGCGGCACGCTCGCCGCCGCCCGGCCGGTGGACTATGCGGATGAGGATTTCGCGCCCGAAGCCCGCGCCCTGACGCGCGAGGAGGAGGCCGAAGACCTCTATGAGGAGGAGGAGCCCGAGGCGCCGGCCCTGCCGCCCCGCTCTTATGTGCCCCCCTCTTTCGCGCGCCAGCCGGAGCGCTCCGCGCCGGAGCCCTATCGCCCTGAACCGGCGCGCATGGAGCCGCCGCGTCCCGAAGCACGTCCCGAACCGGCCCGGCAGGATTTCGCGCCCGCCGCGCGCGCCGAGCCCCCCCGGGCCGAGCCTCCGCGTTTCGAGCCGCCGCGCTACGAGCCGCCGCGCGCCGAAGCGCCCCGGGCGGACCTGCCGCGCACCGAGCAGACCGGCATGCCCGAAGCGCTCCAGCGCGGACGGGTTCTCGGCCGCACGCCGGAAGGAGAGTCCTTCGCGGCCCGCCTGCGTCCGCAGCCGCCCGTGCCGCAGCCGCCGGCGCCGCCTGCCCCCGAGGAGGACGAGGGGTTCGCCCCCGAGCGTCCGCTGGATCGTCCGGCGGAACGCCCCGTCGAGCGTCCTTTGGACCGCCCGCTGGACCGCCCGGCCGAGCGCGCGCCTCTGGTGACACGCCCCTTCACCCCGCCGACGCGGCGCCCCGACCCGATCGCGCCGCCGCCTCCGGCCCCGCCCGCGCCGGTCGCGCCTCCCGCGCCCCCGGCACCCGCTCCGGCGGCCGCCGGCGAGCCGAGCGTGCTCAAATCCGGCGTCGTGGGCGGCATGGCCTATACGCTCTATTCGGACGGCTCCATCCAGGCGGAGCTTCCCGACGGCACGCTGCGCTTCAAGTCGCTGCAGGAATTGCGCGACCACGTCGCCCGCTCGCAGGGCTGAGAACAAAAACGGCCGCATGCGCACATGCGGCCGTTTCTCGGATCAGGGCCTGACGCGATCCCGCGTCAGGCCCTTTTCTTTGGTGGCGGATCAGACGTGGCGGATCAGAAATTCACCGTCACCCGCGTATTGATGGAGCGGCCCGGCCCGGCGACGGGATAGCCCCAGGCGGTGGACGTGCCCATCATGGACGACACCTGGTAATTCACCAGGTTCGCCCCGCCCAGCGGCAGGTCATATTCCGTGTCCAGGATGTTATCGACGCCGAACGCGATGTTCATCCGGCCCAGCTGATAGCTGGTGCGGAAGTTGAGCAGGGCATAGGCCGAGGTTTCCAGCTCGTTGCGCACCTCATTGACCAGCGTCTTCGCGGCCACAAGCTGCACTTCGAACGTGGTGTTCCAGTTGCCGAGCGTGTGATCCAGCGCCAAAGTCGCGTTGACGGGCATCATATGGTAGAGGTCGATGCCGTCGGTACGCTGGCCGCGCACATAATTGAGGTTGCCCCGGAACACGCCCTGGCCATAGGCCGTGTCGTCCCACAGCGCGAGCTTTCCGTCGATATTGATGCCGTACATCCAGGCGTCGAAATTGGCGAATTGCAGGAAGACGAAGGTGTCCTGCGCGGTGAGATTGTTGGGCAGGCTGGCGAGGCAGCCGGGCAGGGCGCAGCGCTGCGCATCGATATAGTCCTGCACATAGCTGTAATAGGGCGAGACCCGAACTTCCCAGACCTTGCGTGCCGGATCATGCCAATTGGCGGTGAAACTCACCGTATGGGCCTTTTCCGGCTCCAGATTGATATTGCCCACATAGCCGTTGCCGTCGCCGAACCAACCGATCATGTCCATGGCCATGGCATTAGTGGACCAGGTATAGCGCTCATACAGGTTGGGCGAGCGCGTCTTGCGGGCGAAGCCGAGTTCATAAAGGCTCATGGCATTCGCCTCGTAGCGCAGGATCGCCGAGCCATCGATGTTGAAGTCGGTGCGGGCATGGCTCTGCGCATTGAACGCCGCCGCGTCGGCGCCGTACATCATCTGGTTGTAGCCCTGAACGTCGCCGGTATTCATCCAGACGATGTCGTTGCGCAGGCCGATAATGGCGGTCCATCGCGCGTCGATCTGGCGCTCCCATTCGCCGAAATAGCCAAAGCGCAGGCGCTGGCCGTCATTGATGTTCTCGAACGTGTTCGGGCTCATCATCATGGTGCCGGCGACCGGCGGCCACCAATCGTCGAGGTTGTTGTAGTACAGCTCGTTGCCGATGCGCACGATGTCCTGCGTGGAGGGCGCGAGCGTCGCCTTCACCCGGTAGCCGAGATCGGTGCTGCGGGTATCCATGGGCATGTCGCCGGTCTTGTCCGGCTGGATGAAGCCCATGGTGTGGCGCACCCGGTTGGCGAACACCGAGGCTTCCAGCTTGCCCCAGTCGAACAGGCCTTCGTACCCCGCGTTCAGGAACAGGCTCTTATTGTCCACCATGTCCATATATTGGTTCACATAGCCCTGGTAGGGGATGAACTGGCCCCCGACCTGGAAGGTGAACAGGCTCTGGTTCACCTGCTTGGCGATGGTCAAGGCGTGGTTCTGAGTCTCGTACATGGTGGACTTGATCACCGTGCCGTTGCCGGAGGTGTAGTCGCTCGCCTTGGCCCAGCCGCCCGTATAGCTGACGCTGGTATCGGCATTGGAGACCGTGCCGTTGAAGTCCACGCCATAGGAATTGCCGTTGCTGCGGTAGAAGCCCGAGAGGCTTCCCGAGACCGTCAGGTCCTGGCCCTTCGTGAACTTCGGCGGGGCGACGGTCACGTCCGCCCGCGCGCCGGTATAATCGCCGCCGACGCTCACCGGCGCAGTGGCGGTATAGACCTTCACCGACGAGATCATCGCCGGATTCACATAGGACAAAGGCGGGTTCATCTCATTCGGGCAGGCCGGGCTGAAGATCATGCCGTTGATGGCGATCTGCACCCGGTCCGCCCCCATGCCATTCACCACCGGCAGGCTGGAAACGCCGCCCGCGCCCCAGGCCGCGCCGCCTGGGATGCGGCTGAAGAGCGAGCCGGAATCGCTGGTGAAGAGAGTGGCGTTCTGAGCCTGCGTGGCGGTGATGGTGGTGCTGTCCGCCGGCGCGAAGCCGCCGCCCGCCTGCGCGGCGGCTACGGCGGCGGGGGTCGAAGGGCGTACCACTACGGTCGGCAGGCTTTGGTCGCTGGTCACGGTCTGGGCGAGGGCCGTGCCGCTCACCAAAGGCGAGAGGCACAGGGCCGCGAGCGCCGTGCTTCGGCGCAGCGCCGCGCAGGGGCGCCGGAACGAGGGATGTGTCATGGCAAAGGCAATCCGGAATGCGCCCGGTCCACGGCGGGCACAGCCGCGCCGTCTCGTCAGGCGGTGAAAGAGATCAAAGGTGAAAGACGCGGCCCGCCGCCGCGAACGGCCAAGAGCGCCGTCCCATCAGACCAGGCTGATGCGGGTGACGCCCCAGGCCGCGTGCGCTAAATGCCGGGCGGCGCGCGGGGCTGGTGCGCGGGCCGCGTCGCCGGTACGACCGGCGCGGGCACGTGGCGCGCGACATAGACCACCGCATGGGAGCGGCTCGGAACCGCCAAAGCCGGCGGCGGCGGGGGCAGGTCCGCGACGTCGCTGCGCGAGAGGCACAGCGGGCAATGGGGCACCGAAGGCGCCGTCCCGTGATCGTCCGGCGCGGACGCGCCCGTATCGCCACGGCAGATGACGCTGCCATCGGCCGGAGACCAGGCGATGGCGCTCGCCGCAAAGGCGCTGGTCAGGACAAGCTGAAGGACCAGGGCATAGACCAGCGTCCACGCCAAAGCGCGCCAGTTCCGCCCCTGCTTCGTTACCTGAATCATATGTCCCAACCCTGCGTCGACTATGCGCGACGGGCCGGGCCGACCACAAGGCGTGCTAGCCGCGTTGCAAGCCGCCATCCCTGGGCATTTCGCCGCAAGCCCCGCGCCGGCCCTTTCTTGAAACGCGTTCTTGCCCAATGACTTCGCAAACCTCCCTCCGGGGAAAGGGTTTGCCGAGCCCGGGCAAACCTCCTATCAGCGAAGGCAAGAAGGATGAGACGCGGGCGCATGCCCGTTTAAGGGAGGATGCGGCGAGGGGCGGAGCGCCTGAAACCGCACAGGGCAGGGGGGGTAGGGGGTGATCTATCTGGTTGCGGCCGTGGCCGGCATGGCCGGGTTTTTGTTCGGCTTCGATGAAGGCGTGATCGCCGGGGCGCTCTATCTGCTGCGGCCCCAATTCGGCATCGATCCGGTCATGGAGGGCGTGGTCACGGCCGCCGTTCCGTTCGGCGCGCTCTTGGGCTCGCTGATTGCGGGGCGGATCGGCGAGAGCCTGGGGCGGCGCGGCTCGCTTCTGTTCGCGGGCGCCCTGTTCGTGCTCGGCGCGGTGATCGCGGCGCTCGCCACCGGCACCTTTGTCCTCATTCTCGCCCGCGGCGTGCTCGGCTTTGCCATCGGCATCGCGGCCATCGTCGCGCCACTCTACATTTCGGAGAATGCGCCCGCCGGCAAACGGGGCATGCTGGTGTCCATCTATCAGCTCGCCATCACACTCGGCATCGTCGGCGCCTATCTGGTGGGTTATGTGTTCGCCGGCTCCTGGCGCACCATGTTCCTCATGGGCGCGCTGCCGGGCCTCGCGCTCCCAATCGGCATCTTCTTCATGACCGACACGCCCCGCTGGCTGGTCTCCAAGGGCCGCAAGGCGGAGGCGCGGGCGGTCATCGCGCGGGTGCGGGGCGTCGCGCCCGAGGCGGCGGAGGTGGACAGTGAGCTTTCCGCCATCGCGCAGACCGTGGACGGCCCCGCGCACGCGGCCGGCTGGGCGGATCTCATGAGCCCCGCCGTGCGCCCGGCCCTGGTCGTGGGCGTCGGCCTGTTCGTGCTCCAGCAGCTCTCCGGCATCAATGCGGTGATCTATTTCGCGCCTACTGTCTTCAAGGAGACCGGGTTTGATTCCCACGCCACCCAATTGCTCGCCACCATGGGTGTCGGGATCGTCAATGTGCTCATGACCTTCGTGGGCATGGCGCTGATCGACCGGCTCGGGCGGCGCCCCCTCATGTATCTGGGCTTTGCCGGGACGGCGCTGGGCCTTGCCGCCATCGCGCTCGGCTCCGCCCTGGGCGTGGCGGGGCTCGCGACCCTCTCGGTCATCGGGCTCATCGTCTATATCGGCGCCTTTGCCGCGAGCGTCGGGCCGCTGCCCTGGGTGATGATGTCGGAAATCTTTCCGCTCAAGGTCCGCGCGCTCGGCATGAGCGTCGCCTCCCTCGCCAATTGGGCGATGAATGTGGTGGTGGTCTTCTCCTTCCCGAGCCTGCTCCAGGCCGTGGGTCTGTCCGGCGTGTTCGGTTTCTATGCTCTGGTCTGCTGTCTCGGCTTGGTCTTCACGTGGCGCTATGTGCCGGAGACAAGCGGGGTGGAATTGGAGACCATCGAGGCGCATCTGCGCGCGGGCCGGCCCTTCCGCGATCTCGGGCGCAGGAAAGCCGCCGCGCGGCCCTAGAGCCCGTTCCGATCTGATTGCTTCACACTCAGATCGGTAAAACGTTCTCTACCCATGATTTAGAGACGGACTCACCGATCAGGTTGATTCAACCTGATCGGATCAGTCTCTAGGGCCTTCAGCTCCGCGCTTCGTCTGGGCGCGGGACATGCTTTAATGCACCGTCTCCGTTCGAGGCTCGCGCGTCCGCATGCATGATTCCGCCGTTCTCGCCTGGGGGCTCCTGATCGCCCAGGCCTGCGTCCAGTTTGTCTTCATGGCGCGTGCGTTGCTGCGGCCTCATCGCGAGCCCTCCGCCCGCCTGGCCTGGATCTTGATCATCGCGCTCGCGCCCGGCGTGGGGGTCGTCGCCTATATCCTGTTCGGCGAGATCAATCTGGGGCGCACGCGCATCGACCGTCTGTGCGCCGCCTTCAAGGAATTGCCGCCCGCCGAGACGGTGGCCGGCCCCTCGGCAGAGGAGGATCTGCCCGACCGCTTCGTGCCGCTGTTCCGGGTGGGACAATCGGTGAGCAATTACGCGCCCGTGGGGGGAAACCGGGCGCACCTGCTGCCCGATTCCGCCGCTGCCATCGACGCCATGGTCGCGGATATCGATGCGGCCCAGAGCAGCGTGCATGTGCTGTTCTATATCTGGCTCGCCGATGGCAGCGGCCTCAAGATCGCCGAGGCACTGAAGCGCGCCGCCGCGCGGGGCGTCGCCTGCCGCGCCATGGCGGACGATCTCGGCTCGCGCGCCTTCATCCGCTCGCCCCATTGGGCGGCGCTCACCGCGAGCGGGGTCGAGGTGCGGGCCGCGCTGCCCGTCGGCAATCCCTTGCTGCGTCCCTTCAAGGGGCGCATCGACATGCGGAACCACCGCAAGATCGTGGTCATCGACAATGCCGTCACCTATTGCGGCAGCCAGAATTGCGCCGATGCCGCCTTCGCGGTGAAGGCACGGTTCGCGCCCTGGGTGGACATCATGGCCCGCTTCGAGGGGCCGGTGGTGCGGCAGAACCAGCATCTGTTCGCCAGCACCTGGATGGCGCAGGCGAGCGACGACCTGACCCCGCTGCTCGCCGCGCCTTTGCCGGCGCCGGAGCCGGGATTCATCGCCCAGGTGATCGCGAGCGGAGCGGCAGTGCGTTATTCGGCGATGCCGGAAACCTTCGTCTCGCTGATGAATGCCGCGCGGCGCGAACTCGTCATCACGACGCCCTATTACGTGCCCGACGAGCCCATCCAGGCCGCCCTGTGCGCCAGCGCCCGGCGCGGCGTCTCGACCACCATCATCTTTCCGGAGCGCAACGATTCCTGGATCGTGGCGGCGGCGAGCCGGAGCTATTATCGCGACCTGATCGATGCGGGGGTGGAGATCCGCGAATATGTGGGCGGGTTGCTGCACGCCAAGACGCTGACGCTGGACGGCGAAGTGACGCTGATTGGCTCGGCCAATATCGACCGCCGCTCGTTCGAGCTGAACGCGGAGAACAATATCCTGCTGCGCGATGCCGCCTTCACCCGCGCGGTGCGCGCGCGCCAGCAGACCTATCTCGACAGCGCCCGCATCGTCACACCCGCAGAGGTGGACGCGACAGCGCGCTGGCGGCGCATGCTGAACAATGCCGTCGCCATGATGGGCCCGGTTCTTTGAGGGTTTGCAGGATGAATGGGGAGACGCGGGCACCCGTTCACCGCCCCTCGCGGCGCCACCCGCCATGCCGTTGACCCGGCGGCGGAGACATTCAAGACAGAGAGCCCGGCGAGCAAGGACAGGGTGGGGCGCACTGCCATCATCTTGTACGCGCCGCTGGGCGCGAGCCCTTCGCCGGCCGCGCCCTGAGTTTGGCTCAGAGCGTCCGCATCAGATTGATGTGCAGACCTGCAGCGCGGCGTAAGCCGTCTGTTGATCAGGGCGCCGTCGGACGGATTAAACGAAGCCGCAGCGCTGCCTGTCGCCCGCAGCATCGTTCGAGACCAGGCAGCGGATGAAGCTCTCCGCTGCGTCGGTCCCCCGCTTTATGTCGGGATGGTAGATTTCCGGCGCGGATCGCAGCGCATCAAGCAAGCCGGCTCCGGAGGAGATATCCGGATGGACATGTCCCGCAGGGCGCCCTTGTTCCGGTCGACGGAGGCACCTCGGCCAAGTAGGGCGCGCGACCCTTTCTCCCGACTTGAAGGTGGCATCGAAAAAGGCGGGCAGCGCCCCCCCACGGACACGGCCCGCGCAGCCCGTATCTGGCGCGCCGGGCGCTGGCATATCTGCGTCGCAGAACATCATTCACGGGGCGGCACGTCTGCCGCCCCGTCCGGATATTGCGGAGCCGTTCCCATTGCCCCGAAGACCGGGCTGTTAAAACCCGACAGACAGACGCAAGGAGCCCATTTGCCGAGTGGTGTTGCTGGAGAAGCTGCCGTCATATTCCGCCCGCAGGCTCACCGCCTTGTTGAGCGAGAGCAGGTCCAGCCCCGCGCCGAAGCGCCCGTAGACATCGTCCATGGGCAAAGTGGAGGCGAAGCCCGCGATGCCAGCGGGTGCCGCGGCCAGGCCCACGGTGCTGGTCCAGGCGTCGGCGCTCGATACGGTGAGGCCGATGCGCGCGTAGGTGCGCATCACATAGGCCCGCTCCAGGTCGAACTGGGCGCCGAACTCCAGGCTGGGCGTCGCGAGGGCTGCCCATTGGGAACTGGACGACACTTGCCGGTCCAGCAGGCCCGCACCGCTCTCCGTATAGCCGCCAGCATTGGTATAGACGAGGTCGAGGTCCAGATAGGGCTTTAGATATGTCATGCCGAAGGACTGCACATAGGCAGCCCGCAGGCGACCGCCGAAGCCGTAAAGGTCCTGGCTGCCCTCCGCGATGCCGCCCAGGTTGCCGAAACTGGCGAACCGGGTGGAATCGAAGGTGCCGAGGCTGCCGGTTACAGCCGCGCCAATCTGCCAGTTGCCCACATCGTGCCGCAGGCTCAGGCCCGCCGAGAAGATCTGGCCGTCGAACGACATCTGATTGCCGGAGGCGGCAATGTCGCTCGCCTCGTAGGATGCGGCCACGCCGAGCATCCAGCCGGGCGCGATCTGCTTTTGACCCCCCAGCGCATAGGTATAAACGGTGTCGGAATAGCCGCCCGTCCCGCCGATGCTGCCCTGGTCGAAATACTGGCCGCCGGCCTGCGCCCAGGCGCAATCCGCCTGTGCGTCCGCGCCGGAGGCCTGGAAGCCCTGGCAGCCCAGGGTGCGGTCCAGGCGTTGCTGTGTGAGCGCGATGTTCTCGGCCGCGGGCGCATTGGTTACGCCAGAGCCGAGGCCGCTCAGTCCCTGCTGGTAGGACTGGGTGGTTCCCGTGGCGAGGGACGCGAACAGCGTGCCGAAGGCGCCGCCACCCGCGTTCCATATCTGCTGGAAATAGCCGGCGACGGCCGTCTGCTGCGGGTCCAGGCCGAGGTCGGCGCGGGTGAAGTTGGCGCTCGGCGTCAGGGCGAAGCCGTTGGCGCCGACGCTCGACACCGTGAAGTCGAACATGTTGAGCCTTTCGCCCTGGAGCGAGCCCGTGACGGTTCCATCCACTTGCAGGAACCGCAGCGTGCCGGGCAGGAGCGACGAGGGGACGACGCGCACACGGCCCGCAAGGCTTGCATTTCCACCTACCGAAAGCAGATCCATGGTTCCGGCGGCATAGTTGGCGTCCACCTGGAGGATGCCGGCGGCGGTCTGGGTGAAGTTGCCCGTGATCCGGGTCTGGCCGATACCACCCTGGCCCACCACGACGCGGCCGGAATTGACCACGTCCGCCTGAACGAGATTGGAGTTCAGGGTGT
>JASBUY010000266.1 GCA_030147645.1 Aquabacter sp.
CGGGCGGGCGCGTGGATGCGGTGGTGGTGGTGAGTGCGCCGCCCGAGGTGCAGCGCGAGCGGGTGCTCGCCCGTCCGGGCATGACGGCGGAGCGGTTCGCGCTCATTCTGGGCAAGCAGCTGCCTGATTCGGACAAGCGCCGGCAGGCGCATTTCATCATCGATACCGCGCGCGGCTTCGATCCTGCGCGCCACCAGGTGCGGGGCATCGTGCGGGCCTTGAGCGGGCCGGGACGGCGGAGGGGGACCAGCCATGCGTGAGATCGTGCTCGACACCGAGACCACGGGCCTTGATCCGCTCAATGGCGACCGCCTCGTGGAAATCGGCTGCGTGGAGATGGTCAACCGCATCACCACCGGCAACGTGTTCCACGTCTATATCAATCCCGAGCGGGACATGCCGCAGGAGGCGTTCAACGTCCACGGTCTGTCCGGCGAATTCCTCGCCGACAAGCCGAAATTCGCAGAAGTGGCGGACGAGTTCCTCGCCTTCATCGGCAATGACACGCTGGTCATCCACAATGCGGCGTTCGATATCGGCTTCCTCAATGCGGAGCTGGACCGGGCCGGCCGGCCGGTGATCGCCCGCGACCGGGTGGTGGACACCCTCGCGCTTGCCCGTCGCAAGCATCCCGGCGGGCCGAACAGCCTCGACGTATTGATGAACCGCTACGGCATCGACGCCTCGCGGCGCGTGAAGCATGGCGCGTTGCTGGATTCCGAACTGCTGGCCGAGGTCTATAGCGAGCTGCTGGGCGGGCGGCAGGCCATGCTGGTGGGCCTCGTGGAGGAAGAAAGCGCCGCGCCGCGCCTCGTGGCCGCGACGGTGGCCGCCGCGCGCCAGCGTCCGGTCCCCCTTCCCCCGCGCCTGACGGCCGAAGAGGTGCAGGCACACGCCGCCTTCATCGAGGGTATCGGCGACAAGGCCATCTGGAACACCTATCGCGCCGTCGAGCCGGAGCCCGGCGCGGCGGCCTGAGCCGCCAGACGCGCTGCGTCGTATTGGGATGGTCCGGCGTTTGCTATGAGGGGGTCTGACCAGGGAGTGAGAGACGCATGTTTCGGCGCGCCTACCGGATCGTGATGGATGCGGTGTGGACCTTCCTCGCCGATGACGGCTGGGCGATCGCGAGCCATATCGCTCTCTCCATCCTCATGTCCCTCTTTCCCTTCCTGATCTTCGTAACGGCGCTCGCGGCCTTCCTTGATCTGCGGCCGCTCGCCAACGAGACCATATTGCTCATTCTCGACACCTGGCCCGACGCGGTCTCCGAGCCCATCGCGCGCGAGATCTACAATGTCGTGAACCATGTGCGCACCGACCTGCTGACCTTCGGCGTCGCGCTTGCCATCTACTTCTCCTCCAACGGCGTGGAGAGCCTGCGCATCGGGCTCAACCGCGCCTATCAGGTGCGCGAGACGCGGGCCTGGTATCGGCTGCGGTTCGAATCCATCATCTATGTGCTGATCGGCGCCATGGGGATGCTGGCCTTGTCCTTCCTGGTGGTGCTCGGTCCCCTGTTCTGGAGCCTCATCACCAAGAATGTGCCGGCGATCCGCAATCTGAGCCCGGCCGTGACCCTGGTGCGCTATGCGCTGACGTCGTTCGTGCTGATTCTGGGTCTGGTGGTCGCGCACAAGTGGCTGCCGGCGGGGCGGCGCGCGTGGTGGGAGATCGCGCCGGGCATCCTCGTCACCCTCGTCCTGTGGCTGATCGCGGCAGCGGCCTTCGGCTTCTATCTCTCGGAATTCGCCGCCAATTACGTCAATACCTATGCGGGCCTCGCCTCGGTGATGATCGCCCTGGTCTTCCTCTATCTCACCGCCAGCATCTTCCTGTTCGGCGGGGAGTTCAACGCCGCCCTGGCGCGGGCGCGCACGCGGCGGGAGGAGGCCCGCACGCTCATCGCTCAGGACCAGGCGGCTCCCGAGGCTGCGCCGCAGGGGCAGGCGGTGCCGTGAAGGATGGGATGAGCCTGCCCGTGGACGGGCGCCAATCGCCCGGCGCGCTCGCCTTGCAGCGGGGCGTCATGCGCCATCTCGCCGTGCTCGGCCAGACCGGCATTCCGGAATTCTGCCTCGCCTCCGGCCGGCGGGCGGACATCGCCGCGCTGGATGCGAAGGGCGAGATCGCCATCATCGAGATCAAGTCGTCGGTGGCGGATTTCCGCGCCGATCTGAAATGGCCGGACTATCGCATCTATTGCGACCGGCTCTATTTCGCGGTGGCGCCGGATTTCCCGCTGGAGATCCTGCCCGACGACACGGGCATCCTGGTGGGCGATGCCTTCGGCGCGGAGACGCTTCGCCCCGCGCCGCTCCATCCTCTGCCCGCGGCGACGCGCAAGGCGCTGCTGATCCGCTTCGCCCGCGCCGCCAGCGGCCGGCTGGCCCGGCTCTATGACCCGGACCTCACCGGCCTTCCGGACATCTGATCGATCCGAAGGCCGACCGGCCTCAGAGGACCTTGGCGCCCTCTTCGAAAGGCAGGCGGGGCAGGCGATCGAACAGCTTGGAATGGTCGCCATGGCCAAGCGCGGCGATGAAGTTCACCTTCACCTTACCGCCCGGGAAGAATTCGGACTCCACCTTTCCGGCGTCGAAGCCCGACATGGGGCCGACATCCAGCCCCACCGCGCGGGCGGCGAGGATGAAATAGCCGCCCTGGATCGCCGAATTGCGGAAAGCGTGGGGCTCCACCATGCCCGGATTGTTCACGAACAGGTCGCGGAAGCCGGGATTGTGGGGGAAGAGCTGGGGGATCTTCTCGTAGAATTCCAGGTCATAGCCAATGAGCGCGATCACCGGGGCGGCAAGGGCCTTCAGATTGCCTTCCATCAGCGCCGGGCGCAGGCGCTCCTTGGCCTCGGGCGTGGTCAGGAAGACGATGCGGGCGGGCTGGGTGTTGGCCGAGGTGGGGCCATAGATCATCAGATCATAAAGCGCGCGCAGCTCCGCTTCACTCACCGGCTCGGAGGTCCAGCCATTGTGAGAGCGGGCTTTGAAGAACAGCGTGTCGAGGGCGGCGGGATCAACGCGGTAGGTCATGGTGTCACCTGTGAAGCTGGCCGCGCAGCGGCCTCCCCTCCCAGCTAGGCGTTTTATCCATGCAGGGGAAGACGCCGCGCTGCAACGTTCGACTTGCGCGAATGCAATGACGCAGGGGCGAGCGCACTTCTGCGCGGGCTTGAGCTTATCTGAACTGCAAGCACGCAGCCCACCGCCTTGCGCAGAGGCCCGCGCGGCGCGTTGAGAAATCCGCAGAGGCGCCCCGGCGCGAACCTGTTTATGGTCCCGCCACCTCCTGAGCACCGAGCGCCGGACCCCCATGCCCGCAACCTCCCCCGCCATTGCCGAGATGATCGACCAGGTTCGCGCCCATGTGCGGGACCTTCCGGAAAGCGGCATCGTGGAGGTGATGAATTACGGCCGGCGGCGGGAGGGCATGATCCCGCTCTGGGCGGGGGAAGGCGATGTTCCCACCCCGGATTTCATCTGCGAGGCGGCGGCGCGCTCGCTCCATGCGGGCGAGACTTTCTATACGTGGCAGCGTGGACTTCCGGACCTGCGGGCTGCGCTCGCGCGCTACCATGCGCGGCTCTATGGCATGGCGGAAGACCCCGAACGCTTCTTTGTGACCGGATCGGGGATGCAGGCGATCCAGACCGCCTTTGCCATGACCCTCGGCCCGGGCGAGGAAATCCTCATCCCCGCCCCGGTCTGGCCCAATGCCCCGGCGGCCGCGCAGAAGATCGGCGCCGTGCCGGTCTATGTCCCCTTTGCCTATGGGGCGGACGGCTTCATCTTGGACCATGCGCGGTTCGAGGCGGCCATCACGCCCCGCACCCGCGCCATCTTCCTCAACACCCCGGCCAATCCCACCGGCTTCGTCGCGAGCCTCGACGACTTGCGCCAGATGCTCGCCCTCGCCCGCAAGCACGGCCTGTGGATCGTCGCGGACGAGATTTACGGCCAGTTCCATTATGCCGGGGGCCGGGCGCCGTCCTTCCACGACGTGATGGAGCCGGATGACCGCATCCTCTTCGTTCAGACCTTTTCGAAGAACTGGGCCATGACAGGCTGGCGCATCGGCTGGATCGAGGCCCATCCGGCGCTGGGCCAGATCATCGAGAACATCATTCAATATTCTACCTCGGGGGTCGCCGCCTTCATGCAGCGCGGCGCCATCGCGGCGCTCGACGAGGGCGACGGCTTCGTCGCCGAGCAGGTGGCGCGCGCCCGTGCGGGACGGGATCTCGTGGGCGATGTGCTGCTTGAAACCGGGCGGGTGCGGCTCGCCAAGCCGCCGGGCGCCTTCTATCTGTTCTTCGGCATCGAAGGCGAAGCGGATGTGCGGCGCCTTGGCCTGAAGCTCGTGGATGAAGCGGGGGTCGGGCTCGCCCCGGGCACCGCGTTCGGGCCGGGCGGCGAAGGCTTCATGCGCCTGTGTTTCGCACGCGGGGAAGGCCAGCTCACCGAGGCGGCGCGCCGGCTCGCCCGCTGGATTTCCGCGCGTCCCACCGCCTGACCCGCCCGATTCCGCTATGCCCCGCCGCTTTCCCCTCGCGCTGGTGCGCGCCGGCCTGAAGCCGACGCTCCTGACGCTGACCTGCGCCACCGCCGGCGCCATTGTCTTTGCCCTGCTGGGGCTTCCCGCGCCCTGGATGTCGGGGGCGTTGGTGGCGGTGACCATTCAGGTTCTCGCCGGCGCGCCCGCCAAGCTGCCCGAGCCCCTGCGCTTTGCCTGCTTCCTGGTGCTCGGCGCCTCCATGGGCGCCGCGCTGACCCCGGACATGATCCGCCAGGCGGCGACCTGGCCCATCAGCATGGGCCTGCTCGGCCTGTCCGTGGTGGGCGTGATGGTCAGCGTGACGCTGTTCCTGCGCAAGGTGGCGGGGTGGTCGCTGGCCACCGCCTATTATGCCTCCGCGCCGGGCGCGCTCTCCGCCGTACTTGCCATGGCGGCGGCGAGCGAGGCGGACATGCGCCGCGTCGCCTTCGCCCAGGCCCTGCGACTCTTCCTGCTGGTGGCGCTGCTGACCCAGATTCTCGGCCGCCTGAAGACGGGAGAGATCGCGCCTTTGCCGTCCGAGGGCGCCGGGCTGCTCGGCGCGGCGTCCCTCCTTGAGGTGGCGATCCTGCTGGCCGCGAGCCTCGTCGGCGGGCTTCTGGCGGCGCGGGCGCGCATTCCGGGCGGCATCCTCATCGGGGCACTGGCGGCGAGCGGCCTGCTCCATGCCTTCGGCTGGTCCCGCGCGGGGCTGCCAGACGTGCTGATGGTCCCGGCTTTCGTCATTCTGGGGGCGGGCGTGGGCATACGCTTTCGCGGCACGACGATGGAAACGCTGAAGGCGTGCCTCTTCGCGTCGCTTGGGGCCTTCCTGGTGGCCATGGCGGTGTCGGTCGCCTGCGCGCTCGCGGCGGCGGCGCTCACCGGCGAGGATGCGGGCAAGATGATCACCGCCTTCGCGCCCGGCGCGCTGGAGACCATGACGGTGCTGGGCTTCGCGCTCGGCTATGACCCCGCCTTCATGAGCGCGCACCACATTTTCCGGTTCGCGGGGCTCTCCATCCTGCTGCCACTCATCGCCCATCTCCTGTTCCAGGCCCGGCCGAGCGATCCGCCCGCGGAGTGATCACGCGGTTTTGTTGCGGCGCAGCATTGCCCGGCGCCGGCGCGCGACGCAGGAAGACGCACCTTCCACCTTGGCCCTTGCCACGGAGATTTTGGTGACCTTCCTCGACAATCTGGCGCTCCTCGTAGGGCGCATCCTGTTCGCCGCCCTGCTCATTCCCTCGGGCGTGCGCAAGCTGATGGACCTGTCCGCGACCGCCGCCTACATGACCCGCATGGGCGTGCCCGCGCCGGACGTGATGGCGCTCATTGCCGGCGGCGCCGAAGTGCTTCTCCCGCTGCTTCTGATCCTCGGCGTGGTGCCGCGCATTACCGCGATTCTCACCGGCGGCTTCATCCTGGTGGCGACGCTGACCGCGCACCGTTTCTGGGAATTCACTGATCCTGCCGCCGCCATGATGCAGCAGATCCAGTTCCTGAAGAATCTCGCCCTCATGGGCGGGTCCATGTTCTATTTCGTGGCCGGCGCGGGCGCCTATGCGCTCGGCGCGCGCAAATAGGGGTCAGATCGCCCCATAGCGGTGGAGGCCGGCGCCATGGGTGCGCAGCCAGGCCTCCGCCGCCCGCCGGCCGGGGAAGATGCGCTCCACGTTGCGCCAGTAGCGCGGGCCGTGATTCATCTCCAGCCGGTGCGCCACCTCATGGGCGGCGAGATAATCCAGCACGAAGGGCGGGGCGAGGATCAGCCGCCAGGAAAAGGACAAGGCCCCGTCCGCCGCGCAGGAGCCCCAGCGGCTCGATGTGTCGCGCAAAGTGATCGGCCCCACCTCCACCGCCAGAGCCGCGGCGTGGCGGCGCACCGCTTCTTCAAGATCCGCGCGGGCCTGCCGCTTCAGGAAATCCCGCACCCGCCGCGCGACATGCGGCGCGTCTCCGGCGACACAGATCAGCCCGTCCCCCGCTTCGTCCCGCTCCAGCCAGCAGGTGCCGCGCGCGCCCGGACGATGCGCGATCCGGTGCGGCTCGCCGCGCAGGGGGACGAGGGCGGCGTCGGCGAAGGGGACATTGTCGGGCAGCCGCACGAGGCGGGCCTCGACCCAGGCGCGATGGCGCTGCACGAAGGATTCGGCGGTGGCGAAGGGCACGGACAGCGGCGCCGTGAGGGTCACGTCGCGCGTCGCCGCGCGCACCCGAAGCGTCAGGCGCCGCGCGGAGGGGTGCCGGCGCACCGCGACGCGCACCACATCGCCCTCCTCGCCCAGGGCGAGTTCAATGCTCTCCGGCGCACGCGGCTGGGGCGCCCTGACCTGCCTGCGAAACAGCATGCAATCCATCGCCAACTCGTTCGCCCATGCCGGGTTCGGCCTCTCCGGCGCGCCAGCGCCTAATGGAGAATCACCGAGGCTTCGACTTTAGGACGGAGTGGGACGAAAAGGGAACACCCGATCACGTGAGCGGCGCGAGATACCCTCAGCTGGTGACGAGGTGCGGCCGCAGGGCCGTGACGCCGGTGGTGCCGTCGGCGCGGCGGGGCAGTTCCTGGGAGAGGATGAAGTCGGAGATGCGCGGCGCGATCTCGGCCCGGAAGCGCGAGCCGTTGAACACGCCGTAATGGCCGACCCCCGGCTGGAGCCAATGGGCGCGCTTCTCGTCGGGGATGGCCGGACACAGACGATGGGCGGCATAGGTCTGGCCGACGCCGGAAATGTCGTCCTTCTCGCCTTCCACCGTCATCAGCGCCACAGTGCGGATGGCGTCCATGCGCACGGGCTCGCCGCGATGGGTCATCTCGCCCTTGGGCAGGGCGTGGGTGATGAAGACGCTCTCCACCGTCTCCAGATAGAAGCGGGCGTCGAGATCCATCACCGCGAGATATTCGTCATAGAATTCCCGGTGCTTCTCGGCGGAATCGCCGTCACCCTGGATGAGGTGGCGGAACAGGTCCGCATGGGCGATCAGGTGGCGGTCCAGATTCATGCTCATGAAGCCGTTGAGCTGCAGGAAGCCCGGATAGACCTGCCGCATGGCGCCCGGATGGGGCCAGGGCACCTGGGTGATGACATTGCGCCGGAAGAAGTCGATGCCCCGTTCCTTGGCGAGTTCGTTGACGCCGGTCGGGGATTCTCGGGTATCGACGGGACCGCCCATGAGGATCATGGAGCGCGGGGCGCACGGGTCGCCCATCTGCTCCATGCGCGCCACTGCCATGCTCACCGGCACCGCCGGCTGGCAGACGGCGAGGACGTGGCAGTCCCCGCCCATGCTGCGGAAGATGGCGATCAGATAATCCACATAATCATCGAGGCCGAACGATCCGGCCGCCGCCGGGACCATTTTCGCGTCGGCCCAGTCGGTGATGTAGACGTCGTGGGTGGGCAGGAAGGCTTCCACCGTGCCGCGCAGCAGGGTGGCGTAATGGCCCGACATGGGCGCCACGATCACGAGGCGCGGCTGGGGACGACGCGGGGGATGCTCGAAGGCGCGCTCGAAATGCAGCAGCCGGCAGAAGGGCCGCTCCCACACCGTATTGATGTGCACCGGCACCCGCACCCCGCCCACCAGCACATTGGGGATGCGCCATTCGGGCTTGGCATAGCGGCGCGTGGCGCGCTCATACATTTCGAAGCCGGCCGCCATGGACTTGCCCATGGTGGTATGCGCCGCCGGGTTCAGCGGGTAGCGCAGCATCAGGCGGCTCATGTCGGCGAGCGTGCGCGAGGGATTGAGGGCCGCATGGGCCATCTCGTACATCCAGTAAAGCGGCGCGGAGAGATTGGTGCCCGCCAGTGCCGGCTGGCGTACCGCCCCGCCAAATTCCCCGATGGCCATCGCGCGTTGCCTCATGCTTCTTTTGCCAGGACAGTGTCGTGAAAGCGTCAAGGGGTCAATCGCGCCTCTAAGTTGTTGGGTTCGGATTGACAGTCGTGCACAGTTAAACCTCTGTCGGTGTCTCGAACACGGCGCCGAAGCCGGCCAGCCGACGATCCGTCGATTTTGGCAAAAGCGGTGTCGAAAGAAGGGTTTCCCATGAAGAGACGCTCCAGCTTTCTTAAGGTTCCGTTTCGGATGCTTTTGGTGGCGGGCGCAGCATGAAGTCACCGCCGGTCTTTGCCGCCTTGCCGCCGGGCCGCACCCTCGGCCTGCGGCTCGACACGCTGATTCGCCTGCGCTGGCTGGCGGTGGTGGGCCAGGGCGTGGCGCTGCTGGTGGTGCAACTCGTGCTCGGCTTTCCCCTGCCGCTCCTGCCCTGTCTGGTGGCGGTGGGCCTGTCTGTGGTGCTCAATCTCCTGCTGCGCGTGCGCTTCCCCGTGGCGCACCGGCTCGGCGACCTCGCGGCCGGGCCGCTGCTCGCCTATGACGTGCTCCAGCTCACCGCTCTGCTCTATTTCACCGGCGGGCTCAGCAATCCGTTCGCGCTGCTCTATCTCGCCCCGGTGATGCTCTCGGCCACCACCTTGTCCTGGACCACCACGGTCACGCTCGGCCTGTTCGCCTCGATCTGCGCGGGGGCGGTGGGGCTGTGGCATTGGCCCTTGCCCTGGGCCGGGCCCGACGTGCCGGTCCTGCCCGATTTGTTCTTGGCGGGCACCTGGGTGGCCATTTCCGTGTCCATCGGATTTATCGGGCTGCATTCCTGGCGTGTGGCGGAAGAGGCGCGCGAACTCGCCGACGCGCTTGCCGCGACCGAACTGGTGCTGGCGCGCGAGCAGCACCTCTCGCAGCTGGACGGTCTCGCCGCCGCCGCCGCCCATGAGCTGGGCACGCCGCTCGCCACCATCGCGCTGGTGGTGAAGGAGATGGAGCGCTCGCTCGCCCCCGACAGTCCCCATGCCGACGACATCGCGCTGCTGCGAGATCAGGTGAAACGCTGCCGTGACATCCTCCAGACCCTGACCTCCCTCGGCTCGGGCGATGCCCCTTTCGACCGCATGCCGCTCTCTCATCTGCTGGAGGAACTGGTGGAGCCGCACCGTGATTTCGGCATCACCATTGCGGTTGCGCTGCCGTCCGATCGCACCGAGGAGCCGGTGCTCGCCCGCAATCCCGGGCTGATCTATGGGCTCGGCAATCTTGTGGAGAATGCCGTGGATTTCGCGAGCGGGCGGGTGGAGGTGGAGGCCCGCTGGACCACAACCCGCATGGAGATCGTGGTGCGCGACGACGGTCCCGGCTTCGCGCCCGAGGTGAGCGATCGAATCGGCCAGCCTTATGTGACCAGCCGCGGCCGCGACCGGCAGGACACGGCGGAGGAGGAGAGCGGCCTCGGCCTGGGCTTTTTCATCGCCAAGACCCTGCTGGAGCGCTCTGGCGCCACGCTCTGGGTGGAAAACCGGGCCGCGCCCGAGAGCGGGGCGGAGGTCAAGATTTCCTGGATGCGCAATGCGCTGGAGATCGGTCCCTGAATCTGCGACATATCGTCCCCTATTGACCCCGACGGGGGTCAAAGGCGCGTAAAAGCCGCCAAAAGGTCGCGTGCCGAGAAAGCGTTGAGGAAAGTCCCTGATGTCCGAACCCAGCCTGCCAGCCGCCGAGAGCGAGCGTTCCGTCCTGCTCGTGGATGACGACCGGTCCTTCCTCCAGCGCCTGGCGCGTGCGCTGGAAGCGCGGGGATTTGCGGTCTCCACGGCGGAATCGGTCGCCGAGGGGCTCGCGCAGGTGGAGACCAATCCCCCCGCCTTCGCGGTGGTGGACATGCGGCTCGGCGACGGCACCGGCCTCGACGTGATTTCCGCCTTGAAGCGCCATCGCGCCGGGGCGCGGGCGGTGGTGCTCACCGGCTATGGCAATATCGCGACTGCGGTGACGGCGGTGAAGCTCGGCGCGGTGGACTATCTCGCAAAGCCGGCGGATGCGGACGACGTGGTCTCCGCGCTGATGGCGAGCGGCGATCACAAGCCCTCCCCGCCGGAAAACCCCATGTCCGCGGACAGGGTTCGGTGGGAGCATATCCAGCGCATCTATGAATTGTGCGGGCGGAACGTGTCCGAGACGGCGCGACGCCTCTCCATGCACCGGCGCACCCTCCAGCGCATTCTCGCCAAGCGCGCGCCCCGCTGAACGGGGCGCCGGGCGCAGGGCTCGAAAAGCGCGGGAGATGTCCCCGCGTTTCGTGAAATGCGTGTCCCGGCGCGCGAGGGGCTTGCGCGACTTGCTGCGACTCCGCTAATGTCATGGTGCTTTCCCCAACGCAGGCGATACGCGCTTCGCTTTCCCGGTCACGTCAGCGACTCGGGTCGGCGCGTGAGGCGGAGCCAGACCTCCCGGCTTTCCTGAAGACCTGCGGCTCCCCCAGCGCAGCAACCGGCTTCCTTCGGAGGCCGCACAATCATTCAAGCTTTTGAGGCTTTCCCC
>JASBUY010000270.1 GCA_030147645.1 Aquabacter sp.
GCACCCGCCATCGTGCTGGAGACCGACCATGTGGAGGCGGACGCGCGCCGCACCATCGATCTGCCGCGCGGCACCCTCTCGCTCTCCGTGATGCCGCGGCCGCTGACTGGCGGCGCGGGATCGGAGGGCTCTCCCGTCACCATCTCCGGGCCGCTGTCGGCGCCGAAGGTAGACCTCGGGGCGACCCGCGCGCGCGCTCATGCCCGCCGCGCGGCGGAATGCCGGAACTGACACACCGCCGCGGTCGTCTGTTGCGAAGAGTCCTGCAAGAGGTCACGCCGCTATGGCGATGTCCTCGTCGCTGTCGTCCCCGCCCCGGTCCACGTCTTCGCCTTCCCACTTCGCGACCACCGTGGTCGCGATGCCGTTGCCGATGACATTGGTGGCCGAGCGGCCCATGTCGAGGAACTGGTCGACACCGAGCACCAAAAGCAAGCCGGCGGCCGGCAGGTGGAACATGTCCAGCGTCGCCGCCACGACCACGAGCGAGCCGCGCGGGACCGCGCCCATGCCCTTGCTGGTGATCATGAGCACCAGGAGCATCACCAATTGCTGCTCCCAGCCGATCTCGATGCCATAGGCCTGCGCGATGAACATGGTCGCGAAGGTGCAATACATCATCGAGCCGTCGAGATTGAAGGAATAGCCGAGCGGCAGCACGAAGGAGACGATCTTCTCGCTCACCGGCACCCGCTCGAGCTGGCGCATCATGGAGGGATAGGCGGCTTCGCTCGACGCGGTGGTGAAGGCGACCACGAAGGGCGCGCGGACCAGCGAGAGCACCCGCAATGCGGTCTTGCCGAGAATCAGGAACCCCACCGCGAACATCACGCACCAGAGGATGAACAGGCTGAGATAGAAGGAGGCCATATACTTGCCGTAGGTCAGCAGAATGCCCGGCCCATGCTCCGCCACGATGGCGGCGATGGCCGAGAAGACCGCGAGCGGGGCGAGCGACATGACATAGCCCGTCACCTTCAGGATGACGTGGGAAGCCTCTTCGATGAGCGCCACCAGAACCTTCGCCTTGTGTCCCACCGCCGCGGCGGCGAGGCCGAAGAGAATGGAGAAAATGACGATCTGGAGCACCTCATTATTGGCGAGCGCCCCCACCGCGCTGTTGGGCACGGCATGCTTGACGAAATCATCCAGCGAGAAGGAGCCGGTCTGAATGCCGGTGGACGCCCCCGCCTGCGGCAAGGGGATGCCGAGATTGGCGCCCGGCTGCAGCAGGTTCACCATGACCAGGCCGATCAGCAGCGAGCAGAGCGAGGCGCTGATGAACCAGACCATCGCCTTGCCGCCGACGCGGCCGATGGTCTTCATGTCGCCCATATGCGCGACGCCCGCCACCAGCGAGGTGAAAACCAGCGGCCCGATAATCATCTTCACGAGGCGCAGAAAGATCTCTGTAATAATGGAAATATGGTCGGCGACCGTCTTGGCCTCGGCCGGATCCAGCGTCACGTGGCTGAAATAGCCAACGGCAATGCCGCAGACGAGCGCCACCAGAATATACAATGTCAGCTTGTGCTTCACGAAATCCCCCGTCCCCGATCGGAGCATCGTCCGCGCGGCGCCATACGAACCGGCACCGGCTTCCTTATCGCGACGAACCGAGCGGTCAGGCTCGCATTTTGTCAGAAATGTGTCGAGCGTCCCTTGCAACCCTTGGGTACCAGACGCGCGCTTTTCCGCGTCCAAGACACACGCCATCCCCGTAGAATCATAAGCTTAAGCGAGGAAAAGCCTTAACGACGTGGGCCCGTTGCGATGGACGCGGGGGGCGCGGACCGCTAGATTGATGTGTCAGGCAGACGTTGCGGGCTCAGTTTGGTGCGAGCATCTCTCCGGCGCCCGGCGTCGCGATCTCTTTTCTCTCGTCAGAGCCCAGCCGGTCCGCTCGTCCGGCTGCCGGCGCGCGTGATCCTGTGCGCACTCGCTTTGCCCCTCGGTGCTCCCGCTGCCTTGGCGCAGGATGATGTGACCTTCTTCGACCAGGCCATCGCCTGGCTCAATCCCACAAATTGGTTCAATCCCGACGCCGGCGCGTCCGAACCTCCGCCCGCGGACGCTGTTCCCTATGCGGTCACCTTCGAGGTGACGGGCGACAGCGCGGTGACCGGCGCCGTGCGCGACGCGTCGAACCTGGAGACGCTGCGGCGCACGCCGCCCTCCGGCGCGGCCGGACTCGTGCGCCGGGCCTTGGCGGACCAGGACCGCATCGTCGCCGCTCTGTATGCGGAAGGCTATTATGGGGGCACGCTCGCCATCCGCGTCGCGGGGCGTGCCCCTAACGCGCCGGATATCTTCAGCGCCGTGGAGGCGGCCCGCGCTGCCGGCCCGGTGCCGGTCGTGGTGCAGGTGAATTCCGGGCCGCGCTTCACTTTCGGCACGGTGCGTATCCTCGACACAGCCGGGCGGCCACTCCCCGACCCGCCGAGCCTGCGCGCCCTGCGCCTTCTGCCCGGCGAGCCTGCCCGCGCGGGGCATGTTTTGGAAGCGGAGAACGTCATCGTCTCCCGGCTGAGGGACGCCGGCCATCCCTTCGCGAAAATCTCGGGCAAGGACGTGGTGGCGGACCATGCGAGCAACACGCTGAACATCACCTTCAAGGTCGCGCCGGGACCGCTCGCGACCTTCGGCCCCTTCACCGTATCCGGCGCCACGTCCCTGCCGCCGAACTTCGTGGAGGAGCGCATCGACATCCGCCCCGGCGAGCCCTTCTCCCCCGAGCGGCTCACCGCTTTGCGCCGCCGCCTCACCAGCTATGAGATCATCGGCTCGGTGCGCCTCGTGGAGGCCGACCATCTCAACGCCATGGGGCAATTACCCATCGAGGTCCAGATCAGCGAGCGAAAGCAACATTATGTGGGCTTTGCCGCCAATTATTCGAATACGGATGGTTCCACGGCCAATGCCTTCTGGGGCAGCCGCAACCTGTTCGGCGGCGGGGAGACGCTCCGGCTCGACGCGCAGGGCACCTGGTTCGTGGAAGGCTCAGACGCGGTGCCCAATGCCGATCCCTACGGCTATAATTTCTCCGCCACCTTCACCAAGCCCGGCATATTCACCGCCAATGAGGATTTGGTCGCCAAGGCGGCGGTGCTGCGCGAAGTCACCAATGCCTATGTCCGCGAGGCGGTGACCTTCCTCGGCGGCGTACGCCACCGCTTCAACGACGATTTCAACATGCAGGTGGGGCTCGATCTCGAAGCCTCGAACGTGGAAACGTCCACCGGGCCGGCGGACTATCCCATCGCCGGCATCCCGTTCGATTTCAATTTCGACAATACCGATTCGCTGCTGGATGCCTCGCGCGGCATCCGCGCCTCGGCCACGGTGGAGCCTTTCGCCTATTTCGGCGAGCAGGGTGCCGGTCCGGTCCTCATGAAGGCCTCCATCGCCACCTATCACGCCTTCGACGAGGACAAGCGGTTCATCCTGGCGGCCCGGGTGCAGGCCGGCTCCATCTTCGGATCGAACATGACCGAGGCGCCGCCCCAGCGCCTGTTCTATGTGGGCGGCGGCGGCACGCTGCGCGGCTACGAGTACCAGTCGGCGAGCCCGCGCAATGCGGAGGGGATCATCGTCGGCGGCTTGTCCTATTTCACGGGCTCGGTGGAAGCACGCCTGCGCGTCACGGATACGATCGGTATCGTCCCCTTCTTCGACGTCGGCTCGGCCTTCTCTTCGGAATGGCCGGACTTTTCCGGCCTTCAATATGCCTATGGCATCGGACTTCGCTATTCTACGGCGGTGGGTCCGCTGCGGGTCGATCTCGCCTTTCCCGCCAACCCGGACATCGCGGGGACCCATTACGGCATCTATGTCAGCCTGGGGCAGTCCTTCTGATGCGCGCCCTTCGCACCGCCCTCCTCTCCTTGGCCGCTCTGGCCGCGATCCTCCTGGTGATCGCGGGCGGCCTGTTCGGGCTGGCGCAGACCGCGTTCGGCAAAGCCTATCTTGCCGAACTTGCAAGTCGAATGGCCTCCCGCGACGGGCTGAAGGTGGAGGTCTCAGGGCTTTCCGGCTTCTTCCCCTCCGATCTGCGGGTCGCGCGCATCCGCCTGTCGGACCGCGAGGGCCGATTCGCCGAGATCAGCGACGCCGCATTGCGCTGGCGCCCGTCGGCCCTTTTCTCTGCGACCCTTGAGGTTGAGCGGCTGGAAGCGGATCGCGTCCAGGTGCTGCGCACGCCGAACCTGCCCCCAGCCCCGCCCTCCAAAGGGAGCGGCCTGCCGCCGCTGCGGGTGCTGGTGGAGCGGCTCGCCATCGCCCATGTGGTCTTGGACGAGCCGGTGATCGGCCGGACGGCGGAGCTGTCGCTGGTGGCGGGGCTACGCCTGGTAGAGCCCAAGCTTGGAATTTCAGGCCAGTTCGAGGTGCGCCGGCTCGATGCCGAGGGCATGGTGAAGGGCGATGTCGCCTATGTGCCCGACACGCGTCGGCTCGATCTTTCGCTGCTGGCGCGTGAGCCGGCGGGCGGCGTGGTCGCCCGGCTGGCGGGCCTCCAGGGGCTTCCGGCGCTGGATGCGCGCATTGCCGGCTCGGGGCCGCTTGAGGATTGGCATGGCACCCTCACCGCCGAGGCTGGGCCGGCACTGCACGCGGAAGGGGTGGCGGTGATCCGCGCGCAGGACGGCGGACATGCCCTGACCATGTCCCTGACGGGCCAAGCGGCAGGGGCGCTTCCGACCAGCATCGCCCCGCTGTTCGAGGGCCGCTCCGATCTGAATGCCGACATCCGCATCTCGCCCGACCTGGCTCTGGATATCCGGCGCTTCGTCCTCACGACGGCGGGCTTCCAGGCGGAAGTCTCAGGAACAGTCACCGCCGACCGCCGCGCGAATTTGTCGCTCGCGTCGCGCCTTGGGGAATCGCGGCGCTTTGCGGCGCTCGTGCCGAGCGTCTCCTGGTCGGCCGGACGGCTGACCGGCACTGTGCGCGGCGATCTCGCGGCGCCCATCCTCGCGGCCAATGCGGATCTGGAGCAATGGGTCGGTCTTGGCTATGGCGCACGCCGCGTGCGGGCCTGGGCGGAGACGGTTCCGAGTGTGGCGGGGCGCCTCCAATTCACCGTGAACGCGACGGCCGACGGTCTCAGCGCCCCTGATCCCACCGTGGCTCATGCCCTGGGCGAGAGCGCGACGGCGACCCTGCGCGGCCTCTGGTCCCTCCAGAGCGAACCGACCGTCACCGAGGCCACCTTGCGCCTTGCCGGCGCGGACGTGTCCTTTTCGGGCCGCGCCGGTCTTCAATCCGTGCGCGGCACGCTGGACCTGACGCGTTTCGATCTCGCTGTGCTGAGCCTTCTGGCGCAACGCCCGCTGGGCGGCCTTGTGTCCCTGAAGGGCGACCTGGTGCGCGAAGCGGGCGACGGCGTGCTTTCGCTCGACGCGACGGGAACGGCACAGGGTCTCTCGACGGGCGATAAGGCTCTGAACGGCCTCATCGGCGGAGACGTGCGTTTCTCCGGCGGGGTTACCACGGCCCTGGACGGCGCCATCACGGTCCGCCGGCTGGATGTTTCGGCTGCGGGCCTGCGGCTCGCCTTGGACGGGCGCATCGATTCCAGCGTGGCGAACCTCAAGGGCAGCGCCATGCTGCCCGATCTCTCACGCATCGACCCGCGCCTTTCTGGCGCGGCGACGGCCGAAGCCGCCTTCTCCGGTCGCCTCTCGGCCCTGGACATGACCGGTCGCATCGTGCTGCCGGACGGGCGCGCCCTGGATCGTCCGGTGCGTGATCTCGCGCTTGAGGTGACGGCCCGTGACCTCACCGGCCGCCCCGCCGGCGCGGCGCGCTTGTCGGGCCTCGTCGGCGGGAAGACCGCGCGCGGCGCGGCCGATTTCGCCACCGGCGCCGACGGGTCGCACAGCCTGTCGGGCCTCGACCTCACGCTCGGCACCGCCCACGTCACAGGGGGGCTCACCGCTGCCGCCAATGGCCTCGTGACCGGCGACCTCTCGGTTTCCGCCGCCGACCTTACCGACCTTTCCCCGCTCCTCCTGGAGGAATATGAGGGCCGCGCGGAGGCGCAAGTGCGGCTCGATGCGCCCAACGGCGCGCAGCGGGCCAGCGTGCGCGGAACCCTCGCCAATTTCTCCGGTGCCGGCCAGCAGGTGGCGGACGCGCGCTTCGATTTCACCGTCAGCGACCCGCGCCGCTCCGTCGATATCGCCGGCACTGTGGAGGCCCTTGGCATCGTATCGGGTGGGCTCGATGTGGAGCGCCTGCGCCTCGTGGCCGCGCCCGGCGCCGGTGGGATCGCACTGACCCTTGATGCCACCGCGCAGGGCACGCAGATCGCCGCCGCCGGCCGCGCCAATTCGGCCGCTGATGCCCAGACCTTCCGCCTGGAAACGCTCCGCCTCACGCGCGAACGCACGACGCTCGCGCTCACGGCGCCCGCCACCTTCATCTATCGCGGCGGCACCACCACGCTTGACCGTCTCGCCCTCAATGCCGGCGGCGGCTCGGTCGCGGTTCAGGGCCGGTTCGGCGAGACGCTGGATCTCACCGCCGAGGCACGCGGCGTGCCGCTGTCCCTCGCCGCCTTGGCCCAGCCGGGACTGGCGCTGTCGGGCACCGCCAACGCCACCGCCCGGGTGGCCGGAACGCCCGCCGCACCCACCGGGCGCTATGACATCACGGTCTCCCGCCTCACCTCGCCCGAGATCGCCCGGGCCGGCGGCGGCCCGTTCGACATTCGCGCCAACGGCACCTTCGAAGGGGGACGCGCCAGCATCGCCTCCACGATTTCCGGGCCGGCTCTTTCGGGCGTCGCCATAAACGGCTCCCTCCCCATCACGCAGGGGGGTCTCGATCTGTCCCTGCGCGGCTCGGTCTCGCTTGCCATTGCCAACGCGCTGCTGGCGACCACCGGCGCGCGGGCGAGCGGCACGGCCGCCTTGGACGCCACGGTACGCGGCAGTTATGCCGAGCCCCGCGCGGGCGGGACGGTGCGCATCAGCAATGGCCGCTACGAGGATGCGCCCAATGGCGTCACCATCGAACGGATCGAAGCCGTTCTCACGGGTACGGACCGCAGCGTCACCCTGTCCAGCTTCCGCGCCGCGACGCCCAATGGCGGCTCCATCCAGGCCCAGGGCAATGTGGAATTGAACCCGGCCGCCGGATTTCCGGGGCGCGTGGACGTCACCCTCACCAATGCAAATCTCGTCAACAGCGAGATGATCCGCTTCGTCACCGATGGACGCGTGGCGCTCGGCGGCGCATTTGCGACACGGCCCACGGTCGGCGGGCGCATCGACGTGCGCTCGCTCGACGTCAACCTGCCCGACCGCCTGCCGGGCGGCAGCGCGGCCAACATCAAGGTTCGCCACGTCAACCTGCCGCCGGGTGTTACGCCGGCCAGTCCCCGCCCCCGTCCGGGGCGCGGTCCCCGCTCCGCCGGCGCGTTCGTCGCCGCCTTGGACCTGACCGTCTCCGCGCCCAACCGCATTTTCGTGCGTGGCATGGGCATGGAAGCGGAACTGGGCGGCACGCTGCAATTGCGGGGCACCAGCGCGGAGCCGGTGACGCTCGGCGCTTTCGAGATGTTCCGGGGCCGGCTCGACATTCTCGGCCGCCGTTTGGACTTCACGCGCGGGCGCCTCACCTTCAACGGGTCCACCGATCCCGAACTGGACTTCATCGCGGAGAGCACGGCGTCCGACGTCACCGCCCGCATCCTGATTTCGGGCCGCGCCTCGGAGCCGGAAGTGTCCTTCTCCTCGACGCCCGCTTTGCCCCAGGACGAAGTGGTGGCGCGCATGCTGTTCGGCCGCCCCACCGGCCAGCTTTCCGCGGGGCAGGCGCTCCAGGTGGCGCAGGCGGTGGCGACCCTGTCCGGCGCCGGCCAGGGGAGCCTTGGCGCGCTGCGCCGTTCGCTCGGGCTCGACTCGCTGGATGTGGGGCTGAACGCGGCCGGCACCGGCGGCCAAGTGGGGCTGGGGCGTCGGCTCAACGACAATATCTCGCTGGGGGTGCGCCAGGGCACAACGTCCAACTCCACCCAGGCCACCATCGATATCGACCTTGGCCGCAACATTCGCCTCCAGGGCGCCACGGGCGCGGATGGCGGAACCTCGGTGGGCATCGGCGCGCAATGGGATTATTGAGGATCGGGACCGGGGGCGTAGGGCGTGACCGAAACGTATGACGTGGTGATCGTGGGCGGCGCGGTCATGGGCTCATCCATCGCCTGCCATCTGGCCTCGGACCCCGCCTTTTCCGGCCGCGTGCTCGTGGTGGAGCAGGACCCGTCCTACCAGGGCTGCGCCTCGGCCCTGTCCGCCGCCTCCATCCGCCAGCAATATTCAAGCCCGGTGAATGTCGCCATCTCGCTCTACGGCATCACGTTTTTGCGCGAGATCGCGGACCGTCTGGAGGCAGGCGGCGAGCGGCCGGAGATCGGCCTGCACGAAGGGGGCTATCTCTTTCTGGCGCATGAGGCGGGCGCGCAAACCATGCGGGCCGCGCACGCCATGCAGGTCGGGCTCGGGGCCGATATCGCGTTGCTCGATGCGAGCGCGCTTCACGCGCGCTTTCCCTGGCTCGCGACGCACGACATTACGCTCGGAAGCCTGGGCCTCACCGGCGAGGGCTGGTTCGACGCCTATGGGCTCATGCAGGCCTTTCGCAAGAAGGCGCGCGCCTTGGGCGTCACATATCGCGCGGCGCGCGTCGTTGATGTGGAGGTCGCGGCGGGGCGTGCTGTCGCCGTGCACCTCGCCGACGGCAGCCGCATTGCTTGCGGCGCCGTGGTGAAGGCCGCCGGGACCGGCGGCCCCGAGCTGGCCCGCGCCGTCGGCCTCGATCTGCCGGTACGGCCCCGCAAGCGCATGATTTTTACCTTCACCTGCGCGGATCGGGTGGACGATTGCCCCCTGCTGATCGACCCGACCGGCGTCTATGTCCGGCCGGAAGGCACCGGATTCCTCTGCGGCACGTCGCCCGCGCCGGAGAACGACCCGGACTGCACCGACTATGAGGTGGACCATTCCCTCTTCGAAGAGGTGATCTGGCCGACCCTCGCCGCGCGTGTGCCCGCCTTCGAGCGCATCCGGCCAGGGCGCGCCTGGGCGGGGCATTACGACCTCAACCTGTTCGACCAGAATGCCATTCTCGGCCCGGCGCCGGATGTGCCCAACTTCTTCCTGTGCAACGGCTTTTCCGGCCATGGCCTGCAGCAGGCGCCCGCCGTCGGGCGGGGGCTTGCTGAGTTGATCGTCCATGGACGCTATATGAGCCTTGATCTGTCTGACCTCTCCTATGCGCGCATCGCCCAGGGCCGCGCCCTGCCCGAGGCCAAGGTGGTCTGACCCTCAGCCGAGCGGGCGCGGGCGCTGCACCCCAAAGCGGGCCGCCAGGGCGTCGAAGGCGGCGGCGGTGGTGGGGTCGATGGGGATGCCGTCGCGCTCGCGCCGCGCCGCCTCCCGCCATTCCCGGTCGCCGGGCGCCAGGACTTCGCCGCCCTCAATGGGGCGCGAGGTGCGCAGGCGGTCCAGATAGCGCGCCATGGCCGCGTCATAGAGCGGCTGCGGCACGAAGGCGGTGGGGCGCAGCGCCAGCACGAAGGCGCCCACATTACGCGGCTCCATGGCGTTCATGTCCGCCATGGGCACGATATCGAAGGAGAGCTTTGCCCCCGAGACGATGGAACTCAGGATCTCCACGAGCCCGGCAATGCCCGCGCCCTTGAAGCCGAACAGCCCGCCCACAGGCGCCAGCATCTCCACCATGGCCGGGTCCAGAGTATCCACCCCATTGCCGTCCGACGCCGCCTCCGGTGGCAGTTCGCAGCCGAGGGCGCGATAGAGCAGCACGCGATTATAGGGAACGGCACTGGTGGCCATGTCCAGCAGCCAGGGCCGGCCGGAAGGCGTGGGCGCGGCGGCGGCAATGGGATTGGTGCCGTGGAAGCGCTCGGCCCCGTCATGCAGGCGCATGAGGCTGTCGGAATTGCAGAAGGCGAGGCCGATAAAGCCGCGTTCCGCCGCCGCCAAGGCGAACGCGCCGGCCGGGCCGAAATGGGAGGAATTGCGGATGGCGACGGCGCCGATGCCGGCCGTCTCCGCCATTTCCATCGCCTTGTCCATGGCGCGGTAGGCCGCGAGCGCGCCGTGCCCGTCGCCGGCATCCAGCGTGAGCGCCGCGCCGGCCTCGCCAAAGAAGCGCAGGTTTGGCGCGCCTTTCACGCGGCCACCCGCCAGCGAGGCCACATAATGGTCCAGCAGGCGCACGCCATGGCTGTCCACCCCGAGGCGCGAGCCGTGCATCATGGCGCGGGTCGCGGCCAGCGCGGTGTCCGCGTCGGCACCGGCGGCGGCGAGGATCGCGCGGCAGAAAGTTTCGAGTGCCTCGGCCGAAAGGCGCTCGGCGAAGACGGGGGCGGGAGGCGTTTCGGTCATGGCTCGTCCTGCGCCGCGCGCGGCTTTT
>JASBUY010000280.1 GCA_030147645.1 Aquabacter sp.
CTGCGCGAGCGGCTGAGCGATGTGGCGGCTCGGATTCTCGCGAAAGTGGGCACCGAGGCCCCGGCGCCCGCGCCCCAGGGACAGGCCGGGGCGACCTCCCTCGCCGACCGCATCCAGGCGGCGCGCAGCGAAGCGAGCGGGCCGGACGCGCCGCCGCCCAAGCCGGCGGCCCCCGCAAGCTCCGGCGGGCGACGGTCCGCGACGCGCTGATGCGCCCCGCGGACTGAACGTCAGCTCTCCCAGCCTTCCAGCACCACCTTGCCGATGGAGGTTCCGCTCTCAAGCTGGGCGTGCGCGCGCTTGAGATTGTCCGCCGTAATGGCGCCGAGACTGACGCCGAGCGTGGTGCGCAGCAGGCCCTCGTCCACGAGGCCGGAAACCTCGTTCAGCAGGCGGTGCTGGGCGGCCATGTCCGCCGTCGTGAACAGCGACCGCGTGAACATGGATTCCCAGACGAAAGTCCCGGCCTTGGGCTTCAGCAGCGAGACGTCCAGCATGCCGGGATCGTCGATGACGCAAACCGCGCCCTGCGGCGTCAGCGCCGCCGTGATCTCGGGCCAATGCAGATCCGTCTTCGTCAGGGCGAAGATCGCATCGGCACCCGGAAGGCCGATCGCCTTCAGTTCCTGCGACAACGGCTTGGAATGGTCGATCACATGATGAGCGCCAAGTTGGCGCACCCACTCCGCGCTCTGCGGCCGCGATGCCGTGGCCACCACCGTCCAGGAGGTGAGACGCCGGGCCAGTTGAACCGCCATGGACCCGACGCCGCCGGCCGCGCCGACGATCAGCAGCACGCCGCCATCCCCGCCTTTGCCCACCGGTAGCCGCAAGCGGTCGAACAGGCCTTCCCATGCGGTGATGGAGGTGAGCGGCATGGCCGCCGCCTGGGCAAAGGAGAGGCTCTTGGGCTTGCGACCCACGATGCGCTCATCCACCGCATGCAGTTCGGCATTGGTGCCGGGCCGCACGATGCTGCCGGCATAGAACACCTCGTCTCCGGGCCGGAACAAGGTGACGTCGGGGCCCACAGCCTCGACGATGCCCGCGGCATCCCAGCCGAGGATGACCGGCTGAGCGTCGGTGCCCTGACGGCGCATGCGGACCTTGGTGTCCACGGGATTGACCGAGACCGCCTTCACCCGCACCAGCAGATCCCGCGCCTCGGGGCGCGGGTCGGGCGCGTCGAACGCGAACAAAGAGCGCCCCTCCGCAATGGGCAGGGAAGCGGAATAACCAATGGCTTTCATGGAAAATCTCCGTCACGCAGGATGATGCCCCTGCATGTCGGACGCCAGGGGTGCCGCGCAAGACGGCACGTTTTCGTCAGATGGTATCAGGATTGATACGCACCCGACCCGGCCGCCAGGGGCGGCGGATCGTTGAGAAAGAAGCCGACCGAGAGCGCCGCCACGGGCGGCTGCCAGGCATGGGGGCCGTTATATTCCATATAGGTGATGTCGTAGCCTGCCTGCTTGAGCAAAGCGGAGTGTTTGCGGGCGCTGCGATCTATGGGGATCTGGGTGTCCTGGAGGCCATGGGACATGAAGATCCGGGGCGCCCCCTCCTGGTGATGCACCGACATGAAGCCCGCCGAGGACACGATGATGTGACTGACGAACTGCCCATTGGTGAGCCCCAGCGAGAGCGCATATGACCCGCCGTCGGAATGGCCGGCAAAACAGATACGGGTCGGATCGAGCCGGTAGCGGGCATTGACCGCCGCCAGCGCCACATCCAGCCGTTCACGGTCCGGGCCGTTTCCGGCGATGACGATGTCCCAGGTGGGATAGCGCGATTGCGGGACCAGCAGCAGAAATCCCTGGGCGAGCGCATGATGTTCCATCATGGGCAGAATCTTCTCGGCATGGCCGCCGCCGCCGTGGAACAGAACCATGAGCGGGGTCGGCGCCGCAGGATCGATCCGCTCCGGCACCACCAGATGGGCATCGCGAATCTCGAACAGGTTCAGGGCATGACGGCCGGGCGGAAGCGGCGGCTCCGTGAGAGGGAGGGCGTTGGGAACGAAAGCGAGGTGCCCCGCGAGCGATGGATCGAGCATGTCTTCCCTGTCCTTTTTTGCATACGGTATACCGACCAACCCCATCGCGAAAGGCAGGGGAGTGGCGGGACGGCGCGGGACTGCGTATGTCTTGGCGCGGCAAAGCGCATGACGAGACGGCGCAGTGCCTCATTCGCCGCAGGTCGGGGGAGTTTCCATGGCCAAACGCCATCTCACCTATGAGTGCTCCGGCTGCCCTGTGGAGGCGGCCATGGAGATCATCGGCGCGAAGTGGAAGGGCGGCACCGTCTTCCATCTGCTCAGCGGCGAGAAGCGGTTTTCCGAGCTGCACCGCCTGATGCCCAACGTCACCCAGCGCATCCTCTCCAAAGCCTTGCGTGAGCTGGAGGCGGATGGCCTCATCTCGCGCACGGTCTATCCCACCGTGCCGCCCCAGGTGGGCTATCGGCTCACCGCCAAGGGAGAGGCGCTGCGCACGGCGGTGCTGGCGCTGCGCGACTGGGGCGCCAGCCATCTCCAATTCAAGGCCAAGCGTCCCGCACCGGATGCCGCTCACCTCCCCGCCCAAGCCGCTGAATGACACCGGATCACCGATGACAGAACAGGACATGCTGCGCATCGCCGTGGCGCAATTCAATGCCGTGATGGGCGACATTGACGGCAACGCCGCCCGCATCCGCGACATCCTCATGGAGGCGACGCGGCAGGAAGCCGATCTCGTCGTATTCCCGGAGCTTGCGCTGTGCGGATCGCCGCCGGGCCGTCTGCTGGCCCATGAGGCTTTTCTCTGCGCCTGTGCCCGCGCGCTGGAGGATTTGGCCAAGGCAACCGACCAAGGCCCCGCCTGCCTCCTCGGCGCGCCGGTGCGCAATGGAGCCGGCATCGCCAATGCCGCCGTGTTGCTTGCGGGCGGGGAGATTGCCGGCATCAGCCGCAAGGCGGTGCTCGGACCGCAGGAGAGCGGCGTGTTTTCCGCAGGACCGCTCCCTGGTCCGCTCACATTGCGAGACCTGCGCATCGGCGTCGCGCTGGGGGCGGACCTCGCCACCGGCGATGTCTGCGAATGCTTGTCCGAGACCGGCGCGGACCTCCTCATCGCCCTTGATTGCGCGCCCTACCGCCATGGGCATGGGGACGCGCGCCTCTCGGCGGCGGTGGCGCGTGTGGTGGAGAGCGGATTGCCGTTGCTCTATGTGAATGGGGTGGGCGGACAGGACGAGGCGGTGTTCGACGGCGCATCCTTTGCCTTAAACGCGGATCGGCGGCTCGCCATGCAGTTGCCGGCGTTCCAGGAGCGCGTGCGCCTCACCAAGTGGCAGCGTTTCGAAACCGGCTGGCAGTGCATTGAGGCACCCACCGCCGATCTCCCTTCCGCGCAGCAGGCGGACTATGCCGCCCTCATGCTGGGCCTGCGGGATTTCGTGGAAAAGAACCGGCTCGCCGGCGTGGTGCTGGAGTTGGCCGACGACACGCCCACCGCACTGCTCGCCGCCTTGGCCGTGGATGCGCTGGGAGCCGACCGGGTCCATGGGCTCAGCTTTCCGGTCGCCGGCGGCGCGGAGATTTGCACGGATGCCACCCGCTTCGCTCTAGGTCTCGGCATCCGTCATGATGTTCTCCCCCTCGCCGGTGCCGTGGACGCCCTGGAGCGGACGCTCGGGCCGCTGTTCGAGATCACCGTGCCGGGTGCGGCCGAGGACCAGTTGCACGCCCGCATGCGCGGCGCGTTCGTGGTGGCGGTGGCGGAAAAGTTCGGCGCTCTTGCGCTCACCGCCCTCACCCGCACCGATCTGCTGGTGGGCACGCCGCGCTGCGGCGCCGATCTGCGCGCTGGCTTTGCCCCGCTTCGCGACGTTGCCCTCAGCGCGACCGCGCGCCTTGCGGCCGAGCGCAATGCCTGGCGCCCGAGCGATGGGAAAGGGCCGCAGGGGCCGATCATTCCCGAGCGTCTCGCGCAAGCATCACCGGAGCTGATGGAGGCGGACACCCGCCTCGCGCAGATCGAGGCCGGCACGCCCGATGCGGCTTCCGAACCGCTCGGCTGGATGGAGCGGCGCCTCATGGAAGCTGAGGGCCTGCGCCGGCGCGCCGCGCCCGGCACGCGCCTTTCCCCAGTCTCCGCCGCCGCCCGCTATCCCGTCACGAACCGCTTCCCGCACGAAAGCTGAAGGGCCATGCACATGCCCCCCGCGTCCGCCCCGCGCACCCTCGATCCTTCAAGCGACGCGGCCATTGCCGGGCGCATCACGCCCCTGCCCATCGAGCAGGTAGCGGCGCGGCTCGGCGTGCCGGCAGCTGGCCTCTACCGCTATGGTCCCTACAAGGGAAAGGTGGCGCACGACTATATCCGCACGCTGGAAGACCGGCCGTCCGGCAAGCTCGTCCTGGTCACAGCCATCAGCCCGACGCCCGCCGGCGAAGGCAAGACCACGACCACGATCGGCCTTGGGGACGCCCTCTCCCGCCTCGGGGAAAGGACCGCCATCTGCCTGCGCGAACCCTCGCTGGGGCCGGTCTTCGGCGCCAAGGGCGGTGCGACCGGAGGCGGTCATGCCCAGATCATCCCCATGCAGGACATCAACCTGCATTTCACCGGCGATCTGCACGCCATTTCAGCCGCGCATAATCTGCTCGCCGCGCTCCTCGACAATCACATGTATTGGGGCAATGCCCTCGACCTCGACGCCCGCCGCATCACTTGGCGGCGCGTGATGGACCTCAATGACCGCGCGCTGCGCCAGGTGATCGTCGGGCTCGGCGGCGCGGCCAACGGATTTCCCCGCGAGGACGGATTCGACATCACGGTGGCGAGCGAAGTGATGGCCATCTTCTGCCTCGCGCGATCCCTGGAGGATCTGGAGGACCGCCTCTCGCGCATGGTGGTGGGGCAAACGCGCGGGCGCCGCATGGTCACCGCCGGCGAACTGAAGGGCATCGGCGCCATGCTTGCTCTGCTGCGGGATGCATTCCAGCCCAATCTCGTCCAGACCATGGAGCATACGCCCGCCTTGGTGCATGGCGGCCCCTTCGCCAATATCGCCCATGGCTGCAACTCGGTCGTCGCCACCCGCACCGCGCTGCGGCTCGCCGATTATGTGGTCACCGAGGCGGGCTTCGGGGCCGATCTCGGCGCCGAAAAATTCCTGGACATCAAGTGCCGCCAGGCGGGCCTCGCGCCGGATGCCGCTGTGGTTGTTGCGACCGTGCGTGCCTTGAAGATGCACGGCGGCGTGCCGGTAAAGGAACTGGGCCGCGAGGACATGGAAGCCGTGCGGCGCGGCACCGCAAACCTCACGCGCCATGTGGAGAATATGAAGAAGTTCGGCCTGCCGGTAGTGGTGGCGCTGAACCGCTTCCTCACCGATACGGCGGCGGAGATCGAGGCGGTGACGTCGGCCCTTGCGCCCCTCGGCGTGCGTGTTCACGTCTGCACCCATTGGGCCGAGGGCGGTGCCGGCGCGCTCGCCCTGGCCGAGGAGGTGCGCACCCTGTGCGCCGCGCCCTCCTCCTTCCGCCCGCTCTATCCCGACGCCATGGGCTTGCGCGAAAAGATCGAGACCATCGCCCGCGAGATTTACCGGGCGGGCAAGGTCAGCTTTTCGAGCGCGGCGGGGTCACGGCTCGCGGAGCTTGAGGCGGCCGGGTTCGGCTCTCTCCCGGTCTGCATGGCGAAGACCCAATATAGCTTTTCCGCCGATCCCTCCCTGCGCGGGGCGCCCGAAGGGCACGACCTGCCGGTGCGCGAAGTGCGGCTTTCGGCGGGTGCGGGCTTCGTGGTGGCGCTGACGGGCGATGTCATGACCATGCCCGGGCTGCCCTCCCACCCGGCGGCGGAAGACATTTTTGTCGACGCGCAGGGCGTCATTGGCGGCCTGTCCTGAGAGCAGGGCTCGCCGTGCTGGAATGCGCGGGGGGTCATTGACGCTCGCGCGGGGACGCGCTTGGCTGCGCGCCGGCTCGAGAGTGAAAAATGCGCGAGGGCCGCGCTGTGGAGGAGCTCATGTCGAAAGCTGCCATCGTGGGCTGGTCCCACTCCCCCTTCGGAAAGCTTGAGGATGCCGACACGGAGGCCCTGATGGGTCGCGTGGCGGGTACCGCGCTAGAGCATGCGGAGATCGATGCCGCGCAGGTGGACGGGGTGTTCGTGGGCGTCTTCAATGCCGGCTTCCAGAAGCAGGATTTCCAGGGTGCCCTCCCCGCGCTTTCCGTGCCGGGCCTTGCCCATACGCCGGCCGTCCGCGTTGAAAATGCGTGCGCCACCGGCTCCGCCGCCATTAACGCTGCGCTCGACTTCATCGAGAGCGGACGCGGCAAGGTCGCGCTCGTGGTGGGTGCCGAAAAGATGACCGCCAAGCCGACGGCCGAAGTCGGCGACATCCTGCTCAACGCTTCCTATCGCAAGGAAGAGGCGGACATTGAAGGCGGGTTTGCGGGCGTGTTCGGCCGCATCGCACAGACCTATTTCCAACGCTATGGCGACCGCTCCGAGGAATTGGCGCACATTGCCGCCAAGAACCACAAGAATGGCGTGTCGAACCCCTATGCGCAGATGCGCAAGGATTTCGGCTTCGATTTCTGCAACACCATTTCCGAGAAGAACCCCTATGTGGCCGGACCGCTGCGGCGCACCGACTGCTCGCTGGTCTCGGACGGCGCCGCGGCGTTGGTGATTGCCGCGCCGGACGTGGCCGAGACTCTGGCGCGCGGTGTCGCCTTCCGCGCCCGGGCCCAGGCCAATGACATCCTGCCGCTGTCCCGGCGCGATCCCATCGCGTTCGAGGGCGCCCGGCGCGCCTGGGCCAAGGCGCTCGAAGCGGCCGGCCTCTCCATCGACGACCTTGACCTCGTCGAAACCCACGACTGCTTCACCATCGCCGAACTGATCGAATATGAAGCCATGGGCCTCGCCAAGCCGGGCGAAGGCTACAAAGTGGTGCGCGAGGGCGTGACGCGGAAGGACGGCCGCCTGCCGGTGAACCCCTCCGGCGGCCTCAAGGCCAAGGGCCATCCCATCGGCGCAACCGGCGTCTCAATGCATGTCTTGTGTGCCATGCAGCTCATGGGAGAGGCCGGCGACATGCAGATCGACGGTGCCAAGCTTGCAGGCGTGTTCAATATGGGCGGCGCAGCGGTCGCCAATTATGTGAGCGTGCTCGAACGGGTGAAGTGAGCCCGCACGTCTGCAAAAAAAGAAAGCCCGGGCCTTGGCACGGGCTTTCTCGTTTCGGACCGCAGGACAGGGTCAGCCCTTGGCGCCGCGCGCGATGGCCTCGGACACCAGCCGGTGGGCCTCCTCGACGTCGCCCCAGCGGATAATCTTGACCCACTTGTTGGGCTCAAGGTCCTTGTAGTGCGTGAAAAAGTGCTCGATCTGCTTCAGCGAGATGTCCGGCAGGTCGGTGTAGTTCTTCACATTGTCGTAGCGCTTGGTGAGCTTCGGCCCGGGCACGGCAATGATCTTCTCATCCTCGCCGCCCTCGTCCTCCATGAGCAGCACGCCGACCGGACGCACGCTGATGACCGCGCCCGGAATGATAGGGCGGGTATTGGCGATGAGCACGTCGCACGGATCCCCGTCGCCGGAGAGCGTGTGCGGGATGAAGCCGTAATTCCCGGGATAGCGCATCGGGGTGTACAGGAAGCGGTCCACGAACAGCGTGCCGGCCTCCTTGTCGAGTTCGTACTTGATCGGCTCACCGCCGATCGGAACCTCGATCACCACATTCACTTCGTGGGGAGGATTCTTGCCGATCTTGATCGCGTCGATGCGCATGTGGCCACTCACTTAAAAACCTCGGGATCGCGTCGCTGCGATGCAGCGCGGCTACCGCTGCCAAGCGAATGCGATCTTGTCCAGGGTTTTTGTGCCGAACCGCTCGGTCGAGGCTGCGACGCGTTGCCCGCCCAGGGCCTGATAGAAGCCGACAGCGCCGTCATTGTCTTTCAGCGCCCAGACCACGAGGCCGCTGAGACGCGCAAGGGTCAGATCGCGCCGCGCCGCCGCGAAGAGACGCTGTCCGAAGCCGAGCCCCTGATAGACCGGCTTCAGATAGATTTCATAAATCTCGCCGCCATAGGGCAGCGCCTTGGCACGGTTGCCGCCGTAATTGGCATAGCCGACGATTTCGTCGCCGGCGATGAGGAGCGAGACCCGGCTGCCGCGGCGGATCGCCTGCTCCCACCAGAGCGGACCACGCCGCTCCACCATGCGTTCAAGCTCAAGGCCGGGGATCAGGCCCCGATACGCGGTGCGCCACGCGGCATCGTGCACCTCGGCCACAGCCGCCGCATCCTGCGTTCGCGCGCGTCGGATCTCGATGAGTCCAGTGCCCATGCCTGAATGGAAGCAAACAAGAGCGCCGCCATCAAGCCTTTTGGCATCGCTGCCCACCACCGCGTCCCGGCCCCGCCGTCTGCGGTGCGCAAGCCTTTGGGACAGCGTGAAATCGCGGACTTTCCTCCCCGCCATCCCGTGCTAAAAGAAGCGTCCCGCCTCCCGCACCGCACCACGGCTCGCGAAAAGATGATCCGATTCCTGTTTCGCTTCGTCGGCTTCTGGATCCTCGCGGGAGGGTTCGTTGCGCTCGTGGTGGACGGCACGCGCTCCATCGCCGCATCGGCGCTGGTGGTGACTCCGGCCCGTTCGGCCTGGACATCGTTGTCGCCAGCAAGTCTTGACGCCGTGCGGGTTCGCGCGGCGGCGCTCGCCCCCTGGCTGTGGGACGACCTGCTCTCCCCCATCCTCGATCTGCCGCTGTTTCTGCTGCTGGCGCTGATCGGGCTGCTGGTGATGGGCATCGGTACCGCGCGGCGACGGTCTCACTATGACGTGCGCTGATCGCCCCCTCGCAACCCTGCGCCCTAAACCCCATATCGGGGCCTGAGCTAAACGAGCAGGCTTGGGAGCCGATTTTCCCGCAAGTGCTTTCCACGCGAGAATGCGCCGAGGGTCGCAGGGAGAGTGTGGCCCGGCGCGCGAGGAGTGCGACGCCATGTTCTGGTCCAAAAAGTCCCTCGAATTGCCCACCGCCGAGACGGCGCTGCCCGGGCGCAGTGAGGCGCTGCCCACCGCGCCGACCCATTTCATCAATGGCGCGCCCTTGCAGGGGCCGTATCCGCAAGGCAGCGAGAGCGCGGTCTTCGCCCTCGGCTGTTTCTGGGGCGCTGAGCGTAAATTCTGGCAGGTGCCCGGGGTTATCGTGACCGCCGTCGGCTATGTGGCGGGCCACACGCCGAACCCCACCTATGAAGAAGTGTGTTCCGGCCGCACCGGCCACACGGAAGGGGTCCTGGTGGTCTATGACCCGGCGAAAGTCACCTTCGGCGAGCTTCTGAAAGTGTTCTGGGAAAGCCATGATCCCACCCAGGGCATGCGCCAGGGCAATGACGTGGGCACCCAGTATCGCTCCGGCATCTATGTGCCCGACGCGGCGCGCCTCGCGGAAGCCGAAGCCTCGAAGGCGGCCTATGACGCGGCGCTGAAGGCGCGGGGCTATGGCGCGATCACGACCGAGATCGCACCGGCCGCCCCCTTCTATTTCGCCGAGGCCTATCACCAGCAGTATCTCGGCAAGAACCCCAATGGCTATTGCGGCCTCGGGGGCACCGGCGTGTCCTGCCCCATCGGGATCAAGGTGGACGCGGCCGAATAATCCGGCGCGGTCGAACACGTGCCAGCGGCGGGAGGCTCTCCCGCCGCTTTCGATTGAAGGCGCATTGATCCTTCAAACAAACGGGCGCATATCCCGCGCGCACGTTTGATGAGGATCCCATGGCCAGCGCCTATGTGATTGCCGCCCCGCAGCTTCCCACTCTGCCCGTCGCGGGCACGGATGCGCTCTTCCCGGTCCACCGCATCTATTGCGTCGGCCGCAATTTCGCTGATCACGCCATCGAGATGGGCCACGACCCCTCGCGCGAGCCGCCCTTCTTCTTTCAGAAGAACCCGGACAATCTTGTGCTCTCGGACGGCGCCGGCGCGACCTTGCCCTACCCCGCCCGCTCCAGCGACGTGCATTATGAAATCGAGATGGTGGTCGCGCTGAAGTCTGGAGGCGAGAACATCCCTCTCGATCGCGCGCTGAACTGCGTCTACGGCTATGGCGTAGGCATCGACCTGACCCGCCGCGACCTCCAGGGCGAGGCCAAGAAGCTCGGCCGTCCGTGGGAGGTCGGAAAGGCCTTCGAACAATCCGCCCCCGCCAGCACGCTCATCCCCGCCGAGACGATCGGCCATCCCTCCGAAGGCCGCGTATGGCTCTCTGTGAACGGCGCGGTGAAGCAGGACGGGAACCTCAACCAGATGATCTGGAAGGTGCCGGAGATGATCTCCGAACTCTCCACCCTGTTCCGCCTCCAGCCCGGCGACCTGATCTTCGCCGGCACCCCCGCCGGCGTCGGCCCGCTCAAGCGCGGCGATGTGCTGGAAGGCGGAGTGGATGGTGTGGGGACGCTGAAAGTGACGATCGCATAAGGCCGACGTCTCCGACTTAAGCGGCCCCGGATTCGGCCTGAGGGCGGGATCCTGGGCCGCTCCCCTCACCGTCCCTTGAAGATGCCTGAAGCAAAACCGCTGCTTATTTCGACGCAGCGGCGATCGATCAGCCAGCTTTACCTTGCCCCGACGATAAGACGTAGGGGTGTCAAATTTTGACGGTATTATAAAACTTTCGCACTCCGAACCTTAATGTGCAGTTGCCGTCCCTGAGGCGGCTGCACAGTTGCGAGGGACTGGAGATGGACCGCAGGGAATTCGGAAAGACAGTTATCGGAGCGGCCGCCGTGGGAATGGTCGCCTCTGCTGCCTCGGCGCAGACGCAGCCTCAGTCCACGGCTTCGGCCCCGGCTTCACCGGCGCAGACGCCCATTACGGGCATTTATCACGACCCCTATCTGCGCCACCCCTATGCCCTGGTCATCGTCGAAGGGCCGGTGGGCGTCGTGACGATTTCCGGCGTCTATATGGAAAAGAAGCACGGCGCAGTTGGCTTCGTGGCCGAAGGCACCCGCGACGGCAACAAGGTCACCGCGACCTATAAGCATCTGAACGATCCGGGCGCGTTCGGCGGTGGCAAGATCGCGTTCTCCATCGACGAAGTCTCGCCGACCGTGAAGCTCGTCGGCTCGATCACGTCCGACAACGGTCAGTTCAAGGCGGAAAAGGTCAACTGGCAGCAAGTGCGCGCCTGACGCAAGAAAGCGTTGCGGCCCGGCGCAAGGAACCGGGCCGCGATGCTTCAGTCCACATCCTCCACCTGCCCCGGCCCGCCGCCATAGGCGCGCTGGGCAAGGGCGGCTTCCATGAAGGGATCGAGGTCGCCGTCCAGCACTTCCTGGGGCGTGCCCGACTGGACGCCGGTGCGCAGGTCCTTCACCAACTGATAGGGCTGACGCACGTAGGAGCGGATCTGGTGGCCCCAGCCGATATCGGTATTCGCGGCCTGTTCGGCGGCGGCCTCCGCCTCGCGCTTCTTCAGCTCCATTTCATAGAGCTTGGCGCGCAGCATGTTCCAGGCGGTCGCACGGTTCTTGTGCTGGGACCGGTCACCCTGCGAAACCACGGCGATGCCGGTGGGAATGTGCGTGAGGCGCACGGCGGATTCGGTCTTGTTAACGTGCTGGCCGCCCGCCCCGCCGGAGCGCATCGTGTCCACGCGCACGTCGCTTTCGTTGATCTCCACCACGATGCGGTCGTCGATCACGGGATAAACGTCGACCGAGGCGAAGGACGTCTGGCGCCGCGCATTTGAATCGAACGGCGAGATACGCACGAGGCGATGCACGCCGGCCTCGGTCTTCAGCCAGCCATAGGCATTGTGGCCCTTCACGAGCACCGTAGCGCCCTTGATGCCTGCCTGTTCGCCCTGGGATTCGTCCACCAGTTCCACCTTGAAGCCGCGCCGCTCCGCCCAACGGGAATACATGCGCAGCAACATCTCGGCCCAGTCCTGGCTGTCGGTGCCGCCCGCGCCGGCGTGAACTTCGAGATAGGTGTCGAGGCCGTCCGCCTCTCCGGAGAGAAGCGCGTCCACTTCACGCCGGGCCACCTCGGCCTTCAGGCCATCAAGCGCGGCGGAGGCTTCTGCAATCACGCCTTCATCGCCCTCCATTTCCCCAAGCTCGATCAGCTCGACATTGTCGGCGACATCCTTGGTGATGCGGTCGATGGCGCCCAGCGCCTCCTCCAGGGAGGTGCGTTCCTGCATGGTCTTCTGCGCGCGCTCCGGATCGTTCCACAGATCCGGGTCCTCGGCGATGGCGTTGAGTTCCGCGAGGCGGCGCCGCGAGCGGTCCACATTGAGATGCTGGCGCAGCAGATCGACGGAAGCGTTGATCTCCTCGACCTTGGCGGCGAGTTCCGCGCGCATGATGAACCTGTCTTTTTCGGATGAAGGGCCGCGGAAAATAGCGGCGGGAGTCCAGCGTGTAAACCGTGCGGGCGGGCGCCCGCACGGGGGACGCGGTGTGTCAGTAGAGGCCGCCCGTGCCGGTGCGCACCGCGCGGTCCGCCTCGGGCGTCACACCGATGGCGGCATCGGATGAGCCAATGACGGAATAGCTGTCCGGCGGCGCGGTCCCCGGCTTGAAGGCCTCCAGGATGGCATTTTCTCCCGTCCCCGCGCGCAGACCGCTCTTGGGATTGATGCGCACCAGCTTGATGCCCGGCGGCACACGGAAGGGAATGGCGGGACGGTCGGCCAGCGCGGTCTTCATGAAGTCCCGCACGATGGGAGCGGACAGCAGGCCGCCCGTGGAGCCTTTGCCCATGGCCTTGGGCTTGTCATAGCCGAGATAGACGCCGACCACGACTTCGGGGGTGAAGCCGACGAACCAGGCGTCCTTCTCGTCATTGGTCGTTCCGGTCTTGCCGGCCACGGGCTTGCCGACCTCTTTCAGTGCCGTTCCCGTGCCGCGCTGGACCACGCCCTCCATCATCTCGGTGATCTGGTAGGAGGTCATGGGATCGAGCACGACCGGCCGGCGGTCGATGAGCGTCGGCTCAGGCTGGTTCTGCCAGGTGGTGGCATCGCAGCCCCGGCATTCGCGCTCGTCGTGACGGTAAATGGTGCGGCCGTAGCGGTCCTGGATGCGGTCGATCAGGGAGGGCGTCACCTTGCGCCCGCCGTTCGCGATCATGGCATAGGCGCCGACCATGCGCATGAGCGTGGTCTCACCCGCGCCGAGCGACATGGACAGGACCGGCAGCATGTCGTCATAGATGCCGAACTTGCGCGCATATTCGGCGACGATCGGCATGCCGACATCCTGGGCGAGCCGCACCGTCATCACGTTACGCGACTGTTCGAGGCCGAAGCGCAGGGTTTGCGGGCCGTAGAATTTCTTCGCGTAGTTTTCCGGCGCCCAGACCGGCATGCCCGGCCCCTGGTCGATTTCGATGGGCGCATCCAGCACTACGGTCGAGGGCGTATAGCCATTGTCCAGGGCTGCGGCATAGACGAAGGGCTTGAAGGACGAGCCCGGCTGGCGAAGCGCCTGGGTGGCGCGGTTGAACTGGCTTTCGTCATAGGAGAAGCCGCCCGACAGCGCGACCACGCGGCCGGTCAGGGGCTCCATGACTACCATGGCGCCTTCCACGTCCGGAATCTGGCGCAGCCGATACTGCCCATCCTTACCCGCGACCGGTTCCACATAGATGACATCGCCCGGTTTCAGCACCTGCGACACGGACGTCACCTGGCGCCCAGCGTCTGGGCCGCGCACCCAGCGCGCCCATTTCACGCCGTCGAGCGTGATGAGGCCGACTTCGCGCGCCGAGGAGATGCCGCCCCCCTTCTCGCGGGCCGGCTGGAAGCCGATGCGGGCGGAATCTTTGTCCGAGGAGAGCACGACCGCCAGCTTCCAGGGAATATCGTAGAAGGCCTTGATCTCGGACAGCTTGGTGCCCCAGTCGCCGGTCATCTCGATGGTCTTGTAGGGGCCGCGCCAGCCGCGCTGTTCGTCGAACCGCACCAAGCCATCGGTCAATGTCTTCTTGGCGAGCACCTGAAGCTTCGGATTGAGGGCGGTCCGCACCGACAGGCCGCCTTCATAAAGCTTGCTTTCGCCGTAGCGCTCGTAGATCTGGCGCCGCACTTCCTCGGCATAATATTCCGCTGCGAAGATCTGCGCGCCAGTCGGGCGGGGCGTGACGGTGAGCGGATCCTTCTTGGCGGCATCGGCCTGGTCCAAGGTGATGAAGCCGTTCTCGGCCATGCGGTCGATGACCCAATTGCGCCGGTCGATGGCGCGGTCGCGGTCGCGGAACGGATTATAGGACGAGGGCGCCTTCGGCAGGGCGGCGAGATAGGCCACCTCCGGAATGGTCAGTTCCTCTACCGACTTGTCGAAATAAACCAGGGCGGCCGCGGCGATGCCATAGGCGCCCATCCCGAGATAGATTTCGTTGAGATAGAGTTCGAGGATGCGATCCTTCGAATAGGCGCGCTCGATGCGCAGCGCCAGCAGCGCTTCCTTCACCTTGCGGTCGATGGACACTTCATTCGTGAGAAGGAAGTTCTTCGCCACCTGTTGGGTGATGGTGGACGCACCCTGAGGACGGCGGTTCGAACCGTAATTCTGAAGATAGACGAGCGCCGCGCGGAAGATGCCAGACGGGTCGATGCCGCCGTGCTCGTAGAAATTCTTGTCTTCGGCCGAAAGGAAAGCCTCGATCACGAGGCGCGGCACGTTCTGGATCGGAATATAGAGGCGACGCTGACGTGCCCACTCGGCCACGAGCGAGCCGTCATCCGCATGGACGCGGGTCATGACCGGCGGCTCGTAATTCTGCAGTTGCGAATAGTCGGGCAGGTCCTGGGAGTATTTCCAGATCAGGAATGTGGCCGCGCCCGCGCCCGCCAGCAGCACCAAAGTGCCGAGCGCGAACATGAACCCCATGAACCTCAACAGCAGCCGCATTCGCCGGCTCCTCCCGCGCGCACCCCGCTGGGGCACGCCACCACCAGACATATCAAGAGCCGCCCGGCCCAGTGGCCGGGGGCGCGGCGCCTACATAACGCAAAACGCGCCGATGGGTCCCGCTATGTTGGCGAAAAATGGCCGCTTCACGACCAATCGTGCGCCGCCCACACATGCGACGCCCGTTCAACGCGCCGGAAGCGAAGCGGGAACCGTGCCGGCAATGCCGGCGGTGCGGGTGGCGAAGAAATTGTCCACCGCCTCTCCCATGACCTGGGCCATCTTATCGCGCCACGCCTCCGAGGTCATGAGTTTCAGGTCCTCGCGGCTCGACATGTAGCCGATCTCCACCAGGACCGAGGGAACGTCATGGGCCTTCAGCACCCGAAAGCCCGCGGATTTCAGCGCCGACTTGTGGACCTTGCCCGCCGACTTCATGGCTCCGACCAAGGTGCGGGCGAACATGGCGGAGAAATTCTTCGTTTCGCGCTGGGCGAGGTCGAACAGGATGCCCGCCACCTCGTCGCTCTCCACCGAAAGATCGATACCGGCGATGAGGTCGGCCCTGTTCTCGGTCTCCGCGAGCCGCGCGGCCTCGCCGTCTGAGGCGGTCTCCGAGAGCGTATAGACACTGGCGCCGCGCGCCTGCCCGTCATTGCTGGCGAGCGCATCGGCATGGATGGAGATGAACAAGGCGGCGCGGTTGGCCCGGGCGATCCGCACTCGCTCCCCGAGCGGCACGAACACGTCGGTTCCGCGCGTCAGCACCACCCGATAACGCCCACTGGATTCGAGCCGGGAGCGCAAGGCCAGCGCCACGTCGAGAACGATATTCTTTTCAGAAAAGGGACTTGATCCAGTGGTGCCCGAATCGATGCCGCCATGGCCGGGGTCCAGCACGATCATGGGGCGCGGGTCGGTGTCGGGCTCGTGATGCGCGGGCGCGATCGGTTGCGGGGCCCCACGCGCCTCAGCAGCGGTGGCCACGGAGGACGCGAAACTTGCCGCGTCGCTTTTCACGAGGTCCAGGACGAGCCGCGCCGGCTGGTCGGCGGCGGGGTCCAGAACGAATGCCTTGTCGATGGCGACGGGCTCGGCGAGATCCAGAACCATGCGGCCCTTGCCCGGGGCAAAGGCGCCATAGCGATAGGCCGCGACGAGGCCGCGGCGCGATGTGCCGCTCGCCTGCGGAAAAGCGAACACCACGTCGGGCAGATCGAGGATGACCCGGTAGGGATTGGCGAGGGTGAATGCGCGAAAGGCGACGGGGCGGCTCAGATCAATGATCAAGCGCGTGCGCTGGTCGTCTCCTGCGAGGCGCGCATCGATGGCCCGGGCCGGTTGAGCCGCGACGGGTTGAGGGGCGGCCTGCTGGATCGCGGCGGGCTGGGCGGGGGTCGGCGTCTGGCCGAAAGCAGGCCCCACAAGGACGGCGAAAGCCGACAGGCCGAGCAGTCTCCCGACGCGACAGAACACCGCATGGGCGCGCGGGCGCACACGACGGGTAGCCGCCGCGCTTGCCTCAAACCGATCGCCTTCGCGTGCGCAGGCCGCCATGGGCGTCCATTCCTCCGCCGTCACGCCACCCTATGCTCCGTCCCGTTGTCCTGTGTACCGGATAGGAGCCGCAGCGTTAACCGTCGGTTCACGCCGCCAGGTCCCGAGCCGTGCGGTTGTGTCCGTCTTGCCACAGCCGCACGAAAGATTATTGCCGACGAAACAGGCATGAACCTTGCCAAGGCGGGACGCGGGCGGCTAAGACAGAAAGGCATACGGTTCGCGTTCCGGAATTGGCTGTTCGGATCTCCGTCCCGTGGCAATCCAAGATGTCCGCCGCCGCCGGCTGTCCGGTGCGGGAGACATCGCCCCCGCAGGCTCGACGAATGTGGAGGTCTCTGCGGCGAGCGCGGTTCACCTCGCGCTTCGGGGAATTGGCATGCCGCGCCGGCCGACCGAAAAGCCCGATCCGAAGGGGGATCGAGCCGACCATATGCCGAACCGGTCAACCTCGTCCGGTTCAAAGTTCGCTGAGGGACGAGTAGCCGAAGGCATGGACGTTCTCACGCACGATCGGCGCGCCAAGCGTGCCACCGCGTGCCCCGGTGCAAGGAGCGCCGAGACGTCGCCGTCGCGCCCCCGTCCTCCACTTCCCTCCCTATTCCATTCTCGGCGCATCGGCGGTTCGCGTGCGTTGCCGCGCCAGCCGTCCCGGGGCTTCACGCCCGGCGCCGCCCAGAGAGATTTCCATGGCAAACAAGATGCGTATCGATGCCACCCACCCGGAGGAGACCCGGGTGGTGGTCGTGCGCGGCAGCCGCGTCGAAGAATTTGATTATGAGGCTGCGTCCCGCAAGCAATTGCGGGGCAACATCTATCTCGCGAAGGTAACGCGGGTCGAGCCCTCGCTCCAGGCCGCCTTCGTCGAATATGGCGGCAACCGTCACGGCTTCCTCGCCTTCAGCGAGATTCATCCCGATTATTATCAGATCCCGGTCGCCGACCGCCTCGCGCTGCTGGAAGAAGAAGAGCGCGCCGCCCGCCAGGCGGACGAGGAAGAGGAGCGCCGCGAGCGCCGCCGTTCGCGGCCGCGTCGCGCCCGGCGCGACGCGAGCGTCTCCGAGACCGTCGACGAGGATGACGACGCCGAAGCCTCCGGCAATGTGGAGGAAGTGGACGACGACGACGTGATCGAGACCATTGAGGATGGTCAGATCTCCGGCGCCGAGGATGACGACGAGGACGATCACGGCGACGATCATGGCCACCACCACGATCACGGCGCGACGCATCATTCCGAGGACGATGCGCCGCATATCGCCGAAGAGATGTTCGCGCCCGAACCGGAGCAGCACGCCCCCCTCCCTGCGCCCGAGCAGCAGGCCGAGCAGCACGACGCCGAGATCGGCGTGCAGGCGCCCGTGGCCGAAGAGGTGAGCGCGCCGATTGATGCGGCTCCCGTATCGACGGCGACAGCCGAGCCGGCGCCCGAAGCGCCCGTGCAAACCGACGCCCCAGCGGAAACGGACGCTCAGAATGACGCGCCCGCCCAGACTGAGGAGGCCTCGGTCGAGGTCGACACCGCCGAGGGCCCTGACCACAGCCACCGGTCCCACGTCATCTCCGAGGAGGAGGACGACGACGAGGACGAGGACGAAGATCACGAAGACGAAGAGGTTGAGCAGATCGGCGCCGCCGATGCCCTCGAAGAGCTGCCCACGCGCTCGCCGCAGCGCCGGGCGCGCACCTACAAGATTCAGGAAGTCATCCGCCGCCGGCAGGTCATGCTGGTTCAGGTGGTGAAGGAGGAGCGCGGCAATAAGGGCGCGGCGCTCACCACCTATCTGTCGCTCGCCGGCCGCTATTCTGTGCTGATGCCCAACACCGCGCGCGGTGGCGGCATTTCGCGCAAGATCACCAATGCGGTCGATCGCAAGCGCCTGAAGGAAGTGGTGCAGGACCTGGAAGTGCCGGAGGGGATGGGGATCATCCTGCGCACCGCAGGGGCGAACCGCACCAAGGTCGAGATCAAGCGCGACTTCGAGTATCTGCTCCGCCTCTGGGAAACGGTGCGGGAACTGACGCTGCGCTCCTCGGCGCCGAACCTGGTCTATGAGGAAGGCTCGCTGATCAAGCGCGCGATCCGCGATCTCTACAACAAGGACATCGACGACATTCACGTTTCCGGCGAAGACGGCTTCCGCGAAGCGCGCGACTTCATGCGCATGCTGATGCCCAGCCATTCCAAGAATGTCATCGCCTATCGCGACACCCAGCCGATCTTCGCGAAATACGGCGTGGAGCAGCAGCTCGACGCCATGTTCTCGCCCGTGGTTCAGTTGAAGAGCGGCGGCTATATCGTCATCAATCCGACTGAAGCCCTGGTTTCCATCGACGTGAATTCCGGCCGCGCCACGCGCGAGCACCATATCGAGGACACCGCGCTCAAGACGAATATGGAAGCCGCCGAGGAGATTGCCCGGCAGCTTCGCCTGCGCGACCTCGCGGGCCTGATCGTCATCGACTTCATCGACATGGAGGAGAAGCGCAACAACCGGTCGGTGGAGCGCAAGCTCAAGGATTGCCTGAAGAATGACCGGGCGCGGATCCAGGTGGGCCGCATCTCGCATTTCGGCCTGATGGAAATGTCGCGCCAGCGCATCCGCACCGGCGTGCTGGAAAGCTCCATCGAGGTCTGCCCCACTTGCGGCGGCACCGGCCATGTGCGGTCCGCAGCCTCCGTGGCCCTCCAGTTGCTGCGCGCGCTGGAAGAGCAATTGCTGCGCTCCACCACCCACAATCTTGTGGCCCGCACCCGCAGCGAAGTGGCGCTCTATGTGCTGAACCACAAGCGCGCGCATCTGCGCGAACTGGAAGAGCGCTTCTCCGTCACGCTGGTGGTGAGCGCGGATGACCGCGTCACCGGCCATCAGCCCTTCATCATCGAGAAGGGCGAGCCGGCCGCGCCGGCTCCCGCCGCACCTCGGCCGTCCAAGGTCATCCAGCCCGATTCCATCCTCCCGGACGAGGAGTTCGAGGAGGACGAGGAGATCGTTGAGGACGCTTCCGAGACGGAAGAGGGTGAAGAGCGCGAAGAGCGCGAGGACCGCTCCGACCGGGGCGAGGACGGCAATGGCCGACGCAAGCGCCGCCGCCGCCGCCGACGCAATGGCGAGCGCGACGGAGAGCCGCGCGAGGGCAAGAGTGAATCCGACTCCGCCGAGGGCGATGAGGACGCCACCGCCGAAGGCGAGACCGACGGCGAAGAGTCCGAGGACGAAGAGCGGGCCGACGCCCGCAATGGCGACAGCGAGCGGCGTCGGCGCCGGCGTGGCCGCCGCGGCGGACGCCGCAACCGCCGTGAAGGCGAAGAGGGAACGGGTGAAGAGGGCGCCGGCGAGGGCGACGAGGGCGAGACCGGCGAAGATGCCGTCGCGAGCCACGGCGATGTCGCGGACAACGCGCCGTTCGCCGCGCAGATCGATGTCGAGCGCGTGACGGAGGTCTCGGAGCTTTCGCCGACGTACGAAGCGAAGAGCGAACCCCAGCCCGCAGCCGCCATCGAGGCGGCACCCGTCCAGGCGGCCGCGCCGATCGAGGCGCCTGCGCCGAAGGTCGAGGCGGATGCGCCTCCGGCCGATAAGCCCGCCCGCCGCCGGTCCACGGTGCGGGAAAAGGCCCCGGTTGTGGGCGCTGCTCCCGCCTCGCCAGCTGCCGTCAGTGGCGAGGAAACCGCTTCGGTGCCCGTCGCCGATGCGGACATGCCGGCACCCGTGGCCGAACCCGCAGCAGCGACTCCCGAAGAGGCCGTAGCGGCTGCGCCCGACGCCCCCGTCGAGACGCCCGCTGCGCCGGTCAAGAGCGAAGGCGACGCCCCTGCTCAGAAGCCGCGCAGCGGCTGGTGGCAGCGCAAGCTGTTCGGCGGCTGACACGTCCCTCGTAGATTTATCCGGCGCCCCCGCCCAAAGCGGGGGCGCCTTCGTTTTGTCGGACCCTTGAGAGAAACGCAGACCTCTCTTACCGCTCCGCCGAGCGAATGATTGACTTCGGAGCCCCGCGCTCCTTTAGTGACAGTGATCGAAGGTTTTCCCCGGCATGCCGGGGGATGAAAAGGGAATGCGGTGCGGTGTGCTCTTTCGCAGGAGCCGCCAAAGCCGCAGCTGCCCCCGCAACTGTCGGCGGTGAGTCTCGGCCGAAACGCCACTGGCGCCCGAATGGGGGCCGGGAAGGCGGCGCGAGACGGCGACCCGCGAGCCAGGAGACCTGCCTTCGCTTCAACCGCGCGCCGGGCGGGGTGCCCTGGCCATGCGGACGGCGCGGCATTTTCCGCGCGGCCGGCACCCTGGAAGAATTGCGCGTGGAGCCGTCTGCCGCCGCACAGTCCGCCATTGACGACACGCCGCTTGCGTCGGACGCACCCGCAGTTACGTTATTCGTGTGCCGTACCTGTCGTCTCGCCGATGAAGACAAGGCGGCCACGCCCGGCGGTGAGGCCTTGCTCGACGCGGCTCTCCATCTTCCGCGCGAAGCGGGCATTGCCGTGCGTCCCATCCGCTGCCTCTCCAACTGCAAGCGCGGCCTTTCCGCCGCCATGGTGCGCGCGGGCGGCTGGACCTATGTGTTCGGCGATCTCACCGGCGAGAGCGCCCCGGATCTGCTGGCGGGCGCCGCCCTGTTCGCCACGTCCACCGACGGCCTTATGCCCTGGCGCGGCCGCCCCGATGCCCTCAAGCGCGGCATGATCGCCCGCGTCCCACCCCTTACCGTCTCAGAGGACCTTTCATGACGCGCCTTGCCCGTGTGCCCTGCACCATCGTCACCGGCTTCCTGGGGGCGGGAAAAACAACCCTCATCCGCCATGTGCTGGAGAATGCCGGCGGGCGAAAGCTGGCCGTCATCGTCAACGAGTTCGGCGATGTGGGCATTGACGGGGAAATCCTGAAAGGCTGCGGCATCGAGAGCTGCCCGGAAGAGAATATCGTTGAACTCTCCAATGGCTGCCTGTGCTGCACCGTGGCCGATGACTTCGTCCCCGCGCTCGATGCTATTCTGGCGCGCCCCGGCGTGGACCATATCCTCATCGAAACATCGGGCCTCGCCTTGCCCAAGCCGCTGGTCCAGGCCTTCCACTGGCCGGCCATCAAGAGCCGCGTGACGGTGGACGGCGTGGTCGCGGTTGTAGACGGTCCGGCCCTCGCTGAAGGCCGCGTCGCGGACGATCTCGATGCGCTCGCCGCCCAGCGCGCGGCCGATGAGACGCTCGACCATGACGATCCGGTGGAAGAGGTCTTCGAGGACCAGATCGCCTGCGCCGACCTGGTCGTTATCGCCAAGTCCGATCTGCTGGACGCCGCCGGCGCCGAAGCCGCCGCCGCCCGCGTCGCGCAGGCTTTGCCGCGCGCGGTCTCGGTGGTGCGGGCCGCGGGCGGCAAGGTGGACCCGGCCGTACTGCTGGGGCTGGGTGTCGGCACCGAGGACGAGATTGAGGGCCGCAAGACCCATCATGATGACGAGCTTGATCACGATCACGACGACTTCGACAGCTTTGTCGTCGCCGTGCCGGAGATCGCCGATCCCGCCGAGCTGACCGCGCGGGTGGAACGGGCGGCGGCCCATGCCGGCGTGCTGCGCGTCAAGGGATTTGCCAGCGTGAGCGGCAAGCCTATGCGCCTGCTGGTGCAGGGTGTGGGCACGCGCGTTTCGCACCAGTTCGACCGGCCCTGGGGGGCGCAGGAAACCCGGCGCGGCGCTTTGGTCGTGATCGGCCTCAAGGGGTTTGATCGCGCGGCCGTCGAAGGCACCCTGCTCGCTCTCGACACCGCCGCCTGACCCTCGGGACGCAAACGGATGCACCTGCTGGCGAGCACATCGGCCACCATCGAGGACCTGGCGGAGCCCATCGACCTCCGCCAGCCTCCGGCCCCGCTGCTTGCCGCCTCCTTCACCGATAGCGACCTGCTCGCGCTCGCCGCCGCCTGGCGGCTGGATCGCGCGCTTCTTCCGGACCTGCGGCTCGCGCGCCTCAAGGACCTGCGACACCCCATGTCGGTGGATCTCTGGCTGGATCGCACCGCGCGGCACGCCCGCGTGGTTTTGGCACGGGTGCTCGGCGGCCTCGATTGGTGGCGCTACGGGGCCGAGCAACTTTCCACCCTCGCCCGCTCGCGGGGCATCCTGCTGGCACTCCTGCCGGGTGAAGACCAGGACGATCTCCGCCTCGCCGACCTCTCCACCCTGCCGCGGGCGGAATGGGAGACGTGGCTCGGCTATTTCCGCCAAGGCGGACCGGACAACATGCGCGCGGTGCTTGCGCTCGCCGGCGCGCGCGCCGGCGCGTCCGAGCGGATCGTCGCCGCGCCGCGCCCGGTGCCGGCGGCAGCTCCCCTTCCGGTTTTGGAACCGGATGCCGGGCGCCCGCGCGTGCTGATCCTGTTCTACCGGTCTCTTTGGCTCGCGGGCGATACCGCGCCCATCAACGCGCTTTGCGCAGAGCTCGCCGCGCGCGGCCTCGCGCCCCGGCCGCTCTTCGTCTCCTCGCTGAAGGACCCAGCGGCCCAGCAGGTGGTGCGCGAGGCCCTTGAGCAAGAGCGACCCCAACTCGTCATCACAACAACCGCCTTCTCGGCGGGCGATGCAATGGCCCTTTTTCCGGCCGGCGGCCCCCCTTTGCTACAGGCCATACCCGCCACCACGCAGCGCGAGGCCTGGGCGCGCAGCCCGCGAGGCCTAGCGGCCACGGACCTTGCCATGCATGTGGTCCTGCCCGAACTGGATGGGCGGGTGATGGCAGGCGCGCTCTCCTTCAAGGACGCGGAGGCGCGCGAGGAGGCCCTGTCCTTCTCCGCCGCCATGAACCGGCCCGAGGCGGAGACCATCGCCCATGTGGCGGAGCGCGCCGCGCGCCTCGTGCGGCTGCAAGACATGCCGCGCGCCGCGCGCCGGGTGGCGCTCGTCCTGCCCGATTATCCCGGCCAGCAGGGACGCACCGGCTATGCGGTGGGCCTGGATGTCCCCGAAAGCGCCCGCGCGCTGCTCGCCACGCTGGCGGACGCCGGCTACGCCATCGCCACGCCGCCGTCCGATGCCCGCACCCTTATGGCAGGCCTGACGGAGCAGCCCGGCCTGTCGCTGACAGACTACAAGACGCGCTTCGCCGCCCTGCCCGCCTCTGCCCGGGAGGCCATGTGCGCGGCCTGGGGCGCGCCGGAAGCCGACCCCGATCTGCGCGAGGGTGCCTTCACTGTGCGCGGTTCGACCTTCGGGAGAGCCTGGGTCGGCCTTGCGCCGGATCGCGGGCGCTCGCTGGACCGGCGGGCGGATTATCACGACCCCGCTTTGCCGCCGCGCCACAGCCTGCTGGCCTTCGGCTTCTGGCTTCAGGAGCGGTTCGACGCGCTTGTTCATCTCGGCGCTCACGGCACGCTGGAATGGCTGCCGGGCAAGGCCGCGGCCCTCACCCCATCCTGCTTTCCCCAGATCGTGCTGGGCGCACTGCCGGTCATTTATCCCTTCATCGTCAGCAATCCCGGCGAGGCCGCGCAGGCCAAGCGGCGGATCGCCGCCGTCACCCTCGGCCACCTGCCGCCGCCCCTCGCGAGCGCCGGGCTTTCCGACGCCGAATCGCGGCTGGAACGATTGGTGGACGAATATGCCGGGGCGGACGGGCTCGACTCGCGCCGCCGGGAGCGCCTCGCGCGGCTCATCGTCGAGACCGCGCGCGAAAGCGACCTTGCCCGA
>JASBUY010000287.1 GCA_030147645.1 Aquabacter sp.
CTGCGCCGGGGGGGACATTGGCGGGGGATCGCCGCCGCCATCCGGCGCGCCCATGGCCCAGCCGCTGCCCTCCACCGGGCCGGCGGTCGCGCTCATTCTCCCGCTCACCGCGCAAGGCAATGCCGGGGCGGTCGGCCAGTCGCTGCGCAATGCGGCGGAACTCGCCTTGTCGGAACTTGGATCGGCGCCGGTGACGCTGATCGTGAAGGATGACGGCGGCAATTCCCAGGGCGCGCGCGCCGCGGCGGAAGCGGCGATCGCGGAAGGGGCGCGCGTCATTCTCGGCCCGCTCTTCTCCCATTCGGTGGGCGCTGTGGCCCAGGTGGCGCGGCCGCGCGGCATTCCCGTCATCGCCTTTTCCACCGACACCAATGTGGCGGCGCCGGGCGTCTATCTTCTGAGCTTCCTGCCGCAGACGGATGTCAATCGCATCATCTCCTTCAGCATCGCCCAGGGGCGGCGCTCGTTTCTCGGGCTGATCCCGGAAAACGCCTATGGCTCGGTGGCCGAAGGCGCGTTCCAGCAGCAGGCGGGCGCGCTCGGCGGGCGCATCGTCGGCATCGAGCGCTATACGCAGGACCGCACCCGGCTCGGCGGCGCGGTTCAGCGCGCGGCGGGGGTCGCTGCGCAGGCGGACGCGGTCTTCATTCCCGATTCGGCCGAGGGCGTGCCGGCGGTGGTGCAGGCGCTGACGGGCGCGGGCGTCGATCTCAAACGCATGCGGCCCATCGGCACCGGGCTGTGGGACGACCAGCGCCTGTTCTCCAACCCGCTCATGGATGGCGCGCAGTTCGCGGCGCCGGAAACCACCGGTTGGCGCGGCTTTTCGGAGCGCTATCGCGCGCGCTTCGGCAGCGACCCGGTGCGCACCGCGACCCTTGCCTATGATGCGGTCTCGCTGGTCGCGACCATTGTGCGTGCGCAAGGCCCGGCCGCGCTCAATGATGCGTCCCTCACAAATCCGTCGGGCTTCAACGGCGTGGACGGCGTGTTCCGCTTCCGCTCGGACGGCACCAATGAACGCGGTCTGGCGGTAATGGAGATCAAGGGGGGCGCCGCCCAGGTTGTCAGCCCCGCCCCCCGCAGCTTCTCCGGACAATAGCGTCCTGTCGCTGGGGCAGGCTTGGATTGCCGCCGGGATGGGCTATAGCTTCGTTCCCGCCGGTATCAAAACGGGGTCTTCGCCTGCGCGCACAGGCAGGGACCTGTTCGAACAGACAAGGAAATCAGGCCCATGAGACTGTCCACGCGACTGATCGCACCTCTGGCGGGTGTTCTTCTGGCCGCATCGGGCCTGTCTGCCTTTGCGCAGGCCCCGGCCGCTCCCGCCGCCCCGGCCGCCCAGCCCGGCATGACGCAGGCCGGCACCCCGGCCCGTCCCGAGGTCCAGATCTCGCGCCCCATCGAAATGCTGCTGACCCAGCAGGCGGCGAGCATGACGTTCGATGGCAAGACACTGACCCTGACGGGCGTGCCGCCGGTGACCACTTTCCGGGTGGAGCGGCCCGAGCGGATCGGTGGAACCATGAGCACCGAGCAGTTCGTGAAGCTCTGGAACGCCACCGTCGCCGTCTTCAAAAACGACCCGCCCAATGCGGCGCTCACCGTGCTCGGCCCGACCCCCACGCAGGTCATCATCGAACTCGGCAGCGTGACCCAGAACGGCACCACGCTGACCTACAACGCGACTTTGCTGGATGGCGACATTCCCTCCAGTGGCGGCCCGGTCAATCTCGTCACCGCCCCCGTGGTCTATCGCCCGCTGGAGGCGACCGGCACCTTCCTGAAGTGCTGGTGGAGCCCCTATTGGGTCGAGCGCGTCTGCCGCGCCGGCTGGTGAGGCAAACGTAAGGTCCAGGAACGCCTCGTCCGGCGAACGCCGGGCGGGGCGTTCTTCATTCCGGCGGGCGAAAGCCGGTCTGGCCCACATAACCGGCGGCGGCGACACCGGCGAGGGAGCAGACTTCGTCATTGTCGGACGTGTCGCCGGAGATGCCGACAGCGCCGATCACGACCCCCGCATCCAGGATCAGAACCCCGCCGGGAACCGGCACGAAGCGGCCGTGGCTCGCGGCCATGAGCGCATTCATGAAGTGCGGTACCTTCACGGCCCGCTCCCCCAGTTCGCGCGATCCCATGCCCATGCCAAGCGCGCCCCAGGCTTTTCCGATCGCGATGTCGGGCCGCAGGATGCCCGAGCGGTCCTCGCGCTTCAGTGCGACGAGGTGACCGCCCGCATCGAGCACGGCGACGGTCAGAGGCTCGAACGCCCTCTCATGGCCCTTCGCGAGGGCGGCATCCACGATCACTTCTGCTTTAGCCAGCGAAATACTCACCCTGCGATCCTCCGCATCAGAGTGTCAGGCGCCGGACTTGTGCGGCCAGAAGCCCGCCAGCATGGAGCCGTCCTTCTCGCCCAGCCCCGCCTGCGCCGCTTCATCATAGACTTTGAGGGCGGCGGCGGTCACCGGCAACTCGGCGCCGAGGGTCTGCGCTTCGGCGAGCATGGTCCGCAGATCTTTGCGCACGCCGTCCACCGAAAAGGCGGCGGCGCCCGTATCCCCGCCCGCCAGCGCCTGTGCGATGACCGCACCACGAATCTTCAGGATGTTCGAGCCGCCGGACGTATCCGCGAACAACTCCACCAGCCATGCGGGGTCCAGCCCCGTCTGGCGGCACAGGGTGTAAGCTTCGCCCAACGCTTGGTAATAGGTGAGCAGGGGCAGGTTGACGGCGAGCTTGAGCGCCGCACCGGCGCCCACGGGACCCACATGCTCGACGCGACGGCAGAGCTGTTCGAGGATAGGCCGCGCCCGCGCCACATCCTCCGGCGTCCCGCCCGCAAGCCCGAGCAGCTTGCCCGTGCGGGCCGGGCCAACGGTGCCGCCCACCGGGCATTCCACAAAGGCGGCGCCTGCGGCGACCACCTTCTCGCCAAGCGCCCGCGCCTGCGAAGAAAGAACCGTGCTCATCTCGATGACGAGCCGGCCCTTAAGATCAGCGGACAGCAGCCCGCTTTCGCCCTCATAGACGGCCTGAAGTGCCGCGCCATCCAGAAGGCTGGTGAGGATGGCCTCATTCTCCGCTAAGGCCGCCGGGGTCGGGGCGCGGGCGCCGCCCGCCTCCAGGATCGGCGCCACTTTGTCGGCGCTTCGGTTCCAGACCGTCACCTCATGGCCGAGGTCCAGAAGCCGCAGGGCCATCGCGGCGCCCATGCGTCCCATGCCCGCAAAGCCGATCTTCATGGCGTCCTCCCCGAGAGCGGCGGCATCGCCGGTTGGGTTTTTACCGATGCGGCTGGGCGCGCATCTGGCACTGTTGGCTCAATCGGATTATCAAACGATAAGTATCATGGCGCTCGCGCCGTGCAAGCCAGCCCCGGTGTCGCCCAACGCCTGGGCCGCCCTTCGGACCGGTCCGCTCGATGAACCAGATGCTTGCCGTCCAGCGCCGGATCCTCGATAGCAGGGGCCGAACGCACGATGCAGATGCGGCCGGGCCGTCAGGCTCTTGGACCTGAAATGCCCATCCCGCGCCCCTTCCCCTTCCTTAGGATGCTGCCATGACCGACGTGTGGAATTCCTACGGTCCCTCCGCCGGCCGCCGCCACGGGACGACGCGCCGCCCGGCAAGCGTGACCGTGGACATGCACGCCCATGTCGGCGTGCCGGCCGCAGCGCGCATCGTGGACGGCCATCTGGACTTTTCCACCATCCCTCTCGCGCGCTTCGCCACGCCAGAGACGAAGGCCCTCAACCGAAAGCAGGACGCGGACCGCATGTCCCGCATGAACGGGCATGACGAGCGCCTGAAGGACATGGACGCGGCGGGCATCGACAAGCAATTGGTCATGTGCCCCCCGCCCCAATGCTATTACACGCTGCGCACTGACATCGCCGCCCAGGCGACGCGGGTGGTGAATGACGGCCTCGCTGAGTTCGTGGCCCGCAGGCCCGACCGCTTCGCCGCGCTGGGCTCCGTGCCGCTCCAGGACGGCCATCTCGCTGCGGCCGAGCTGGACTATGTCATGTCCCTCGGCATGAAAGGCGTGCAGATCCTCACCAATGTCGCGGGCAAGGAATTGTCCGACCCGGAATTCGCGCCGTTCTGGGCCAAGGCAGAGGAACTGGGCGCCCTTGTCCTGATCCATCCCAACGGCTTCACCGAGGGCGAGCGGCTGACGCGCTTTTACCTCAACAACGTGCTCGGCAATCCTCTGGAGACCACGATCGCGCTGCATTACCTCATCTTCGACGGGGTCATGGAGCGGCATCCCAAGCTCAAAATCTTCGCCGTCCATGGCGGAGGATTCGCCGGGGCCTATTGGGCGCGCATGGACCATGCCTGGGGCGCACGCTCGGACGTCCATGTCATCCCCCACGCGCCCACCACCTATCTGCGGCGGGTCTATTTCGATTCCGTGGTGTTTTCCGTGGAGCAGCTGGAAGCCCTGGTGCGCATGGCGGGCGTCGATCATGTGCTGATGGGCACCGACTATCCTTTCGACATGGCCGAGAGCGACCCGGTGGGCCATGTGATGGAGACCACGCTGGACGACGCCGAGAAGGCCGCCATCTGCGGCGGAAACGCGGTGCGCCTCCTGGGGCTGTAACCGCCCGCGCGTCTCAGCTTTCCAGCAGCGCCCGCATGATCCGGGCGCGCGTCAGCGGCAAATGCCGCAGGCGCGTGCCGAGCGCGGCGGCCACCGCATTGGCGATGGCGGCC
>JASBUY010000292.1 GCA_030147645.1 Aquabacter sp.
CTGCCGCTCTACCAGAGCCACGGCGTCGCCTCCAAGAGCTTCATCGACCTCGCCGGCCCGGCGGCCGACGGCGTGCGCCTGCCCGCGCCTGCCTTGCTGGTGGTGGACAAGCTGCCCGCCGACGACAAGCAGAAGGCGGTCGGCACGGCCTATAAGGCGTCCTATGAAGCCGCCACCGGCCAGCCGGTTTCCACCTTCGGCGGCTATGCCTTCGACGGCATCCAGCTTCTGGTGAAGGCGATCGAGACTTCCAAGTCCACCGATCCGCAGAAGATCCGCGACGCGCTTGAGAACACCAAGGGCTATGTGGGCGTCACCGGCATCTACACCATGTCGGCCAAGGATCATCTGGGTCTCGGCACCGACTCCTTCCGCCTGCTCCTCATCAAGGGCGGCGACTGGGTGATCGAAGGCAAATAGGCCCCAGCGGGGCCTCTTCCCGGCGTCTTCCCCCTCCCCGGCCCTCCCCCGCACGCGGGAGAGGGAGTTGGGGCCGCGCGGGGCAAGGCGGCCGGCGTAACCGAAAAGCCCTCTCCCGCGAGCGGGGGAGGGTTGGAGGGGGCGACACGAGCGGTGGCGCATTGCGGTCGCCGCGTCTCCATCGCACGCCCCTCGCCTCGTCCGTTCGCTTGACCCGACCATCCTGCCCTTTCCCGCGCGCGGGAAAGGCGACAACCTTTCCTCCTCAGGACCCGACACGCACATGGCCGAGTTCCTGCAACTGGTGTTTTCGGGGCTGACGGTGGGCGCGGTCTATGCGCTCGTCGCCCTCGGCTTCACCCTCATCTACAACGCGTCTGACGTGATCAATTTCGCCCAGGGCGATTTCGTGATGATCGGCGGCATGGGAACGGTGTTCCTTGCCGCCGCCGGCATCGCCCTGCCGCTGGCGGCGCTCATCGCCATTGTCGGCGCCGTGATCGTCGGCCTGCTGCTGCACAAGCTCGCCATCGAGCCCGCGCGCGGCGCCTCGCCCGTCGCCCTCATCATGATCACCATCGGCGCCTCGATCTTCATCAAGGGCATCGCGCAACTGGTGTTCGACAAGCAGTTCCATTCCCTGCCCGCCTTCTCGGGCGACACCCCCATTGCGGTGGGCGGCGCCACCATCCTGCCCCAGAGCCTGTGGGTGATGGGGGTCGCGCTGGCGCTGTTCGTCGCGCTTTATCTGTTTCTGGAAAAGACTCTGCTGGGCAAGGCGCTGCTGGCCACGGCCGCCAATCGCCTCGCGGCGCGCCTCGTCGGCATCAATGTCACCATCATCCTCGCGCTCGCCTTTGGGGTCTCGGCCGCCATCGGCGCCATTGCCGGCGTGGTGGTCACCCCCATCACGCTGACGCGCTATGATGTCGGCACCCTGTTCGCGCTGAAGGGCTTTGCCGCCGCCATGGTGGGCGGTATGGGCAATCCGCTCGGCGCCGTGGTCGGCGGCCTGCTCATCGGCCTGCTGGAAGCCTTTGGCGCCGGCTATATCTCCTCCACCTACAAGGATGCGGTGGCCTTCGTGGTCATCCTGCTGGTCCTTTTCTTCCTGCCGCGCGGCCTGTTCGGCGGGCGCTCGGTGGAGCGCGTGTGATGGCCGGAAAGCTCCTGTCCTCGCGCCTCGCGACCCTGGTGCTGCTGGCCGCGATCATCGCCGTCGTGCCGCTGCTCGCGCCGTCCGCCTTCTATTTGCGCGTGGCGGCGGTGGTCTGGGTGTTTGCGCTGGCCGCGCTCGGCCTCACCATTCTGATGGGTTATGCGGGGCAGGTGAGCCTCGGCCATGCGGGTTTTCTCGGCATCGGCGGCTATGCGGTAGCCATCGGCCCGGCTCAGTTCGGCCTGCATCCCGCGCTCTGCCTCGTCATCGGCGCAGCGCTGGCGGGCCTGCTCGCTTATCTGGTGGGCCGGCCCATCCTGAAGCTGAAGGGCTATTATCTCGCCATCGCCACGCTCGGCTTCGGCGTCATCCTGGCCCTGATCTTCCACAGCGAGAGCCAGTGGACCGGCGGGCCGGACGGCATGCAGGTGGCGCGCGTCACGCTGTTCGGCTGGCGCCTGTCAGGTGCCGTCAATTGGTATTGGGTCACGGGCGGCGCGCTGATGATCGGTGCCTGGATCGCGCTCAATATCGGCGCGAGCCCCACCGGGCGGGCGCTCAAAGCACTGCATGACAGCGAAGTGGCCGCGGCCGGCTCCGGCATCGATGTCAGCGCGAAGAAGCTTGCCGCCTTCGTCATCGGCGCGGTCTATGCGGCGGTGGCGGGCGGGCTGCTCGCCGCCATGAACGGCCTCATCACCCCGGACGCGGCCGGCTTCATGCACTCCATCGAGCTGGTGGCCATGGTGATTATCGGCGGGCTCGGCTCGGTGTTCGGGGCCGTGGTGGGCGCGGCCTTCCTGGTGGTGCTGCCCCAGGCCCTCACCTTCATGCACGATTACGAACAGGCGGTGCTGGGCTTCCTCATCATGGCCTTCATGATCTTCCTGCCGGCGGGCATCGTCCCGACCTTGCGCAAATGGCTTCTGGAGCGCCTGTCATGAGCCTCCTTCGCGTCGAGGGCCTCGGCATCTCCTTCGGCGGCCTCGTGGCCGTGGACAATGTGGGCTTTTCGGTGGAAGCCGGGCAGGTCTTTTCCATCATCGGCCCCAACGGGGCGGGAAAGACCACCCTCTTCAACCTCGTGACCGGCATCTACAAGCCGCTGCGCGGCCGCGTCACCATGGGCGGCGACGATGTGACGGGGCTCGCGCCCCATCTGCTCGCCAAGCGCGGCATGTCGCGCACCTTCCAGAATCTCCAGATCTTCTTCCGCATGACCGCGCTGGAGAATGTGATGGTGGGCCGGCACATGGCCGAGCGTTCCTCGCTCCTCTCCGACCTGCTGGGCCTGCCCGCCGCCGACCGCCAGACCCGCGCCACCCGGGAGGCGGCCATGGGGCTCTTGGAGCGGGTGGGTCTGTCCGATGTGGCGAACGCCACCGCCGGGGCCCTCTCCTATGGCGTGCTGAAGCGGCTGGAGATCGCCCGCGCGCTCGCCGCCAGCCCCAAGGTCCTGCTGCTGGACGAGCCGGCCGCCGGCTGCAACGCGGTGGAGACCGAGGCCATCGACCACCTGATCGGCGAGATCGCCAAGAGCGGCGTCGCCGTGGTGCTGATCGAGCACGACATGAAGCTGGTGATGAAGATTTCCGACCGGGTCCTGGTGCTCGCCCAGGGGCGGCATCTCGCCGAAGGCCCGCCGCGCGAGGTTCGCGACAATCCGGCGGTGATCGCGGCCTATCTCGGCGATCACGGAACGCGGGAGGCGGATCGTGCTCACGGTTGAGTGCTTAAGCTCGGCCTATGGCCGCATCTCGGTTCTCCATGAGGTGAGCCTGGAGGTGAAGACCGGCGAGATCGTCGCCTTGGTGGGGTCCAACGGTGCGGGCAAGACCACGCTGCTGCGCACCCTCTCCGGCGTCCAGCCGGTGAGCGGCGGCCGAATCCTGTTCGAGGGTCGTCCCGTGGAGAGGCTTGAGCCGCACGCCCGCGTGGCGCTCGGCATCTCCCAGTCGCCGGAAGGCCGGCAGGTATTCGGCCCGCTCTCCGTGGAGGACAATCTGCGCCTCGGCGCCTTCCGCCGCCGCGCGGCGGACAAGGACACCCTCGCCCAGATCTACGACATGTTCCCCGTGCTCGCGGAAAAGCGGCGCATCTCGGCCATGAGCCTGTCCGGCGGCCAGCAGCAAATGCTGGCCATCGGCCGGGCGCTCATGGCGGCGCCGAAGCTGCTGTTGCTGGACGAGCCCTCGCTCGGCCTCGCGCCGCTGCTCATCGATCAGATCCTCGGCGCGGTGGTGAAGCTGAAAGCCGAGGGCATTACCGTCCTCCTGGTCGAGCAGAACGCCTCCGCCGCGCTCGCCATTGCCGACCGGGGCTATGTGCTGGAAACCGGGCATATCGTGCTCGAAGGACGCGGGCAGGCTCTGTTGGACGACCCGAAAGTGCGCGCCGCCTATCTCGGCATGTGACGGTTTGCCTATTTTATGGGCGGACCATTCCGGAAGGAGACCGGCCGACAAGGACGGTCGCATGGCATATGGCTTGCTTGACCCTGGGGTAAACCCCGGGAGACCTGCATGCGCCCCCTCCTCTCCACGCTCGCCCTCGCCGCCACCCTGTTCGGCGCCACCCTGCCCGGGCGGGCCGATACCGACATCAAGTTCGCGCTGGACTGGAAGTTCGAAGGCCCCTCCGCGCCCTACTTCGTCGCCATCGACAAGGGCTTCTACAAGGCCGAGGGTCTGAACGTGACCATCGACACCGGACCCGGCTCCGTGGCCGGGATCGCGCGCGTCGCGGCGGGGACCTATCCGCTCGGATTCTTCGACATCAACTCGCTGGTAAAATTCCGGGATCAGAACCCGGAAAAAGGCGTCAAAGCCGTACTCATGGTCTATGATACCCCGCCTTTTTCCATTGTTACCCTGACCAAGACGGGCATTTCCAAGCCCAAGGATCTGGAGGGCAAGGTGCTCGGCGCCCCTGCCCCGGACGGCGCCTTCGCCCAATGGAAGGCCTTCGTGAAAGAAAACGGCATCGATGCCGACAAGGTTAAAGTCGAGAATGTCGGCTTTCCGGTGCGTGAGCCCATGCTCGCGGATGGCAAAGTGGACGCCATCACGGGATTTTCTTTTTCCTCTTATTTCAATCTGCTTCAGAGAGGCATCAAGCCGGATGACATCAAGGTGATGCTCATGGCCGATTACGGCCTACTCCTGTATGGCAACGCGGTCATCGTGAACGAGGACTTCGCCAAGGCCAACCCCAAGGCCGTGGCCGGTTTCGTGCGGGCGACCATCAAGGGCATCCAATATACCGTCGCCAACCCCGAGGATGCCATCAAGTCCGTCATGAAGCGGAACGAGACCGGCGATGAAAAGATTGAGCTGGCCCGGCTTAAAATGGCGATCAAGGACAATATCGCGACCGAATGGGTGAGCAAGAATGCCATTGGCGGCATCGATCGTGACCGCATGACCAAGGCAATTGATCAAATCGCCATCACCTATGACTTCAAGAACAAGCTTCCGGTTACCACCGATATCTTCATCGATGAGTATCTTCCGCCGGCGGATGAGCGGAAGCTGAAATAATCCACAGGCCGGCGCGGGGGACAGCGCCTCTTCTTTCTCTTTCGCCGCCTCTACCTTCTTTCCTCCTGGCGCCGGCGCCACACTTCCTACGAGGCCTCGCCCGTGATCCGCCTGCTGGACGTCACCCTCTCCTATCCCGGCCGCAGCGGCCCCGTGACCGCCCTCTCCCACACCTCACTGACGGTAGAAAAAGGCGAATTCGCCGCCGTCGTCGGCCCTTCCGGCTGCGGAAAGTCCACCTTGATGAAGCTGGTGACGGGCCTCATTCGTCCCACCAAGGGAAAGGTGGAGGTAGAGGGCCAAGACGTTGAAGGGCCAGTGAAAATCGCCGGCATGGCGTTCCAGGCCGCGAACCTTCTGCCCTGGCGCAGCGTGCTCGACAACGTCATACTGCCGCTGGAAATCGTCTCCCCCCACCGCGCCCGCCTACGCCGCGACAAGGCCGCCTACCGCGACCGCGCCATGGACCTGCTGGGCGTCGTCGGCCTGAAGGACTTCGCCGACCGGTACCCTTGGGAAATGTCCGGCGGCATGCAGCAGCGCGCCTCGCTCTGCCGCGCGCTGATCCATGAGCCGGCCTTACTGATGCTCGACGAACCCTTCGCCGCGCTTGATGCCTTCACCCGCGAGGAATTGTTGGTGGTGCTGCGCGACCTCTGGCAACGCCTTGGTTTTACGGTGATTCTCGTCACCCACGATCTGCGCGAAGCCGGCTTTCTGGCGGACACGATCCATGTGATGAGCGCCCGCCCCGGACGCATCGTGGAGACGCGCACGGTGGACTTTCCCCGCCCGCGCCCGCTGGACGTCCTCTATGCCCCCGCCTTCACCGACCTCGTCCATTCCCTGCGCAACAAGATTGCCGAAGTGAGGCAGGCATGAGCAAGATCACCGCCGAGGATCTGACGCCCATCGCCTTCACGCTCGCGGTGTTCGTTGTTTGGGAACTGGCGTGTATCGTCTTTCGCATCGACAGCTTCATCCTGCCGGCGCCCACCGCCGTCTTCTCCGCCATGGGCCAATATTGGTGGCCGCTGCTGCGCAATTCCTTCGTCACGCTCTGGACGACCGTGGTCGGCTTCATCCTCGCGGTGGTGTTCGGCATCGCGCTCGGCCTCGTGGTCGGCTGGTCGCGCGCCATCTATCGGGGCCTCTATCCGGTGATGATCGGCTTCAATTCCATCCCCAAGGTGGCGGTGGTGCCCATCCTCATCATGTGGTTCGGCATCGGCGAGATCCCGGCCATCCTCACCGCCTTCTTGATTTCCTTCTTCCCGATCGTCGTGAATGTCGCGACCGGGCTCGCCACCACCGAGCCGGAACTGGAGGATGTGCTGCGGGCGCTCGGCGCCTCCAAGCTCGACATCATGCGCAAGGTGGGCATCCCGCGCACCGGCCCCTATCTTTTCGGCGCGCTGAAGGTCGCCATCACGCTCGCCTTTGTGGGAGCGGTGGTGTCCGAGACCATCGGCGCCAATGCCGGCCTCGGCCACCTCATGGTTCAGGCCGGGTCCAACTTCCAGATGCCCCTTGTGTTTGCCGGCCTGATGGCACTCGCCATCGAGGGCATTCTCATGTACGCGGTCTTTGCCTTCCTTGAGAAACGCATGGTCAGCTGGGCGTTCCGCTCGTCTTCCAGCGCAGCCGGCTAAAGCGCATTGGACGACCCCTCCGGCAAGGTTGGACGCGTCAATTTTTGACCCCCCTGCCTCTCCGGCATGGCGTTTCACCGAGCGCTTGCGCTAGACACATCCGGTGATTCCCCAACCGGGCAGGATCTTCGCAATGCGCCTTCGTCTCACGACCCTCGCCGTCGCCTCGCTTCTGCTCAGCGGCGGTGCCGCCTTCGCGCAGCAGAACCCCATCGTCACCTATTGCGAGGCCGACATTGCGCGCCTCTGCAAGGGCGTGCCGGCCGGTGACGGCCGCCTGCTCGCCTGCCTTCAGAGCCACAGCCAGCAGATCAGCGTCGGCTGCGCCAAGGCACTGCAGCAGCTGAAGAAGAATATGTGAGTTCAATCAGCCATGGCCGGTCTCCGGCCATGGCTGCCCGCTGACAGGGTGCCCTAGATTTGCGCGACGTGATTGTCGAAGCGCGGGCCGCCCGTGCGCCGCGCAGCGACACCGACGCGCCCCTCTTCCACAGCCACCACAATGACTTCGCCATATCCGCTGGTGGCGATGAAGCGGCCCGCTTCGGGCGTCGCGGCAAGACCGCAGCCATCCATCAGCGGCACGGCGCCGAGATAGCGCCCCTCTTTGGTCCAGACCGCCACCCGGTTTCCGCGTGGCGTCGCGCAGGCCACATAGCCCCCGGATCGGTCGATCGCCACGGAGCCCACATAACCGCGCAAGGCCCGCAAGTCGTCGTCCGGGGCTTCGAGCGGTGTCAACGCCCCCTGCGCGCCGACCGAGAACAGAAGCGGGCGGGCAATACCGTCCTTCAACAGATCCTGCGCGGCCACCACGGTCCATCCCTGCCCGTCCCGCGCCAGATGGCGCAGGGACAGGCTGCCGAGATCGCCTGAAAGCCGCCCCTCCCCGCGAAGGGAACCGGTCAAAGGGTCAAGCAGGGCAATGCTGCTGCCGGTCACCTCGGCATCGCGCGCTTCCGGCGTGTTGGGTTCGATCCCGCCATTGGCGATCACCAAGGCGCCGCCGGAGCGCATCAGATCATGTGGCCCATCGCCCGCGCTCGGCCATTCGGCGACGATTTCAAAGCCGGCATCGACCCGTCGGGCCGCGACGACGCCGCGCCCCATGCCGCGGGCCTGATCCGCCGGCTGGCGCTCGATCTCGGTGGTCAGGAACAACGCGCCGTCCGGCGAGAAGCGTCCGTGACCGGCGAATACCCGTCCGTCTCCGGGCACGAATGTGCCGATCTGCCCGCCGCTTTGCCGATCGAAGACCAGCGCCACATGCCCCGGCCGGCGCCCCACCGCCACCGCCAGCGTGCCCTGCGGGCTCGCTTCGATGCCATGGAGACGAACCGAGGCGGCCGCCTTCTCGGCGGCCTCCATCCCGGGTCCGAGCGCGAAGGCGCCGAAGGCTTCGCCCTCCGCCGCCGTCGTCAGCCAGCCGCTGTCGGCCGCGTGGGAGCGCGCATGCAGCAGCGCGCTCGTCTCGGCAAGACCGGTGCGCGGAGCCAATAGCCCTGCGAGGCCGCCGGCCAGCAGCGCACGCCGCGAGATCATCGCCTCAATCCCCATCGAGCGCATTGAAGCCGAGAGAAATGCCGAAATAGGCGGCGATGGGCCGATAGACCGTGATCTGCGCCGCCTTGAAGGCTTTCAAGGCCGACTGGATCTTGGCTGGGCCGTCGGCGGCTTGCGCCGCAGCCCCGAGGTCGGCGGGAAAGTCGTTTGCCGCCTTGTCTGCTGCGGTGGCCGCCTTGTTGACCGCCCATTGGGTGCGGCTCGGCAATTGTTTTGCAATCTCCTGGAGCAGCGCGTCGGCCGACAGGATCATGACCTTCACCACCTGGCCCGAGCGTCCCGACCGCCAGCCATCCGCCAGCAAGGGCTTGGGATCTCCATTGCCGAGCACCGGCAGGACCCGCGTATCGGAGACGCGCTGATAGGCGCCCGAGAGGTCCGTGAGGATCATGCCCGGCACCGCCGCCGCGTCCGGAAAGAAGACCGGATCGCCCTTGCCGGAGACGACCGCCGCGAGTGCGCCCGTTGTCTTGTCGCCCCAACCGTCGCGCACCTCCTTGGCGATTGTTGCGAGATTGGCCGCGATCGCCGTTCCATAGGTGCAGCGCACGGTGACTTCGCTGCCGCTCGTGAGCGCTTCCGCTGCTCCCTGCTCGTAGAGCAGCCTCTCCAGCGCGGGAAGACCCTGCGCCGCCGCGTTGGACTTGGCAAAGCGCTCCGCCTCGAAGCGGCCCTCGTCGGTACCGGAGATCACCTCTGCCATGCCGCGCTGAATGGCGTTGCGCCGGTCCGGGAAAAAGTTGAAGCGGTCCGCGCGGAGCGACAGGCTGATGGGCCCCATAGTCACGAATTCGACCGCCGTCCAAGCGTCGGCGGTCTTGAGAAACGCGTCCTTCAGCGCGCCGATGCCGGCCGCGGAGGGGGCGGCGCAGAATTTCGTCCAGGCGCTGCGCTGTGTCGCGCTGGCCTCGGCGAGGGCGTCATAG
>JASBUY010000293.1 GCA_030147645.1 Aquabacter sp.
GTGCCGCCCGGCACCGAGATGGTGACCATGACGGTGCGCGAGGCGCTGCGCGATGCCATGGCTGAAGAGATGCGCCGCGATGCCGACGTCTTCGTCATGGGCGAGGAGGTCGCGGAATATCAGGGCGCCTACAAGATCACCCAGGGTCTGCTGCAGGAGTTCGGCCCCAAGCGCGTGGTGGATACCCCCATCACCGAGCACGGCTTCGCCGGCCTCGGCGTCGGCGCCGCCATGGCGGGGCTGAAGCCCATCGTCGAATTCATGACCTTCAACTTCGCCATGCAGGCGATCGACCAGATCATCAATTCGGCGGCCAAGACCCATTACATGTCCGGCGGACAGGTGGGCTGCTCCATCGTATTCCGTGGCCCGAACGGTGCCGCCGCACGCGTCGCGGCGCAGCACAGCCAGGATTACGCCGCCTGGTACAGCCACATTCCGGGCCTGAAAGTGGTGGCGCCCTATAGCGCGGCCGACGCGAAGGGCCTGCTGAAAGCCGCGATCCGCGATCCGAACCCGGTCATCTTCCTGGAAAACGAAATCCTCTACGGCCACTCCTTCGAGGTGCCGAAGCTGGATGATTACGTGCTGCCCATCGGCAAGGCGCGCATCGCCCGCGCGGGCAAGGACGTGACGCTGGTGTCCTGGTCCATCGGCATGACCTATGCGCTCAAAGCCGCCGAGGAACTGGCCAAGCAGGGCATCGACGCGGAGGTCATCGACCTGCGCACCATCCGCCCCATGGACGTTCCCGCCATCGTGGAGAGCGTGAAGAAGACCGGCCGCTGCGTGACGGTGGAGGAGGGCTGGCCCCAGTCGGGCGTCGGCTCGGAAATCGCCGCCCAGCTCATGGAGAAGGCGTTCGACTATCTCGACGCCCCGGTCCTGCGCGTCACCGGCAAGGACGTGCCCATGCCCTATGCCGCCAATCTAGAAAAGCTCGCCCTGCCGTCGGTCGCCGAGGTGATCGAGGCGGTCAAGGCCGTGACCTATCGCTGAGGGACGAGACAGATGCCCATCGAGATCCTGATGCCCGCCCTTTCTCCCACCATGGAGAAGGGCAACCTCGCCAAGTGGCTCAAGAAGGAAGGCGACAGCGTCAAGTCCGGCGACGTGCTCGCCGAGATCGAGACCGACAAGGCCACCATGGAAGTGGAGGCCGTGGACGAAGGCGTGCTCGCCAAGATCGTGGTGCCGGAAGGCACCGCGGACGTGCCGGTGAACCAGCTGATCGCGGTTCTTGCCGGCGAGGGTGAGGACGTGAAGGCCGCCGCCGCCGGGGCTGGCGCAAAGCCCGCCGCCGCCGCGCCGGCGCCTGCGGCTCCTGCCGCTGCCGCGCCCGCCGCCCCTGCGCCCGCGCCTTCTGCGCCCGCGGCTCCGGCGGCTCCCGTCGCCGCTCCGGCAGCGAACGGGCAGGGCGGGCGCGTGTTCGCCTCGCCGCTGGCCCGCCGCATCGCCAAGGAGAAGGGGCTCGACCTCGCCGCTTTGTCGGGCTCCGGCCCGCACGGTCGCATTGTGCTGCGCGACGTGGAATCGGCGCAGCCCGGCGCGAAGCCGGCGCCCGCCGCAGCTTCGGCCGCCGCGCCCGCCCCGGCCCCCGCCGCTGCCGCGCCCAAGGCTGCCGTCGCGAGCGCCCCGGGCGTCGATCAGGTGAAGGCGCTGTTCGAGCCCGGCACCTATGAGGAAGTGCAGCTCGACGGCATGCGCAAGACCATTGCCCGCCGTCTGGTGGAGAGCGAGCAGGTCACGCCCACCTTCTATCTCAGCGTGGATTGCGACCTCGACGAGCTGATGAAGCTGCGCGAGACGGTGAATGCCGCCGCGCCCAAGGACAAGGACGGCAAGCCCGCTTTCCGCGTCTCGGTGAACGACTTCATCATCAAGGCCATGGCGCTCGCGCTCCAGAAGGTGCCGGCCGCCAATGCGGTGTGGGCCGAGGACCGCATCCTGCGCATGAAGCATTCGGACATCGGCGTCGCGGTGGCCATTGATGGCGGGCTCTATGCGCCCATCGTCAAAAAGGCCGAGACCAAGACCATTTCCGCCATTTCGGCAGAAATGCGCGACCTCGCCGCCCGCGCCCGCACCAAGAAGCTGAAGCCTGAAGAATATTCCGGCGGCAGCACGTCCATCTCCAATCTCGGCATGATGGGCATTCGCGACTTCGTCGCCATCATCAACGCGCCCCAGTCCTCCATCATCGCCATCGGCGCGTCGGAGCAGCGGGCAGTGGTGCGGGGCGGCGATATCAAGGTCGTCACCCAGATGACCGCCACCATCACCTGCGACCACCGGGTGATGGATGGCGCGCTGGGCGCCGAGCTTCTGACCGCCTTCAAGGCCTATGTGGAGAACCCCTTCTCCATGCTGGTGTGAGGGGGCACGTAACGGGCCTGCGGCAGATCAAAACGCCTGTCGCAGGCGGGGTGTAGGGGAAAAGCGGGCGGCGCTGCGCCGTCCGGATCGAACCAGAACGAGCCATAACGCCATGAGCCACACCCCCCATCAGCTCGCCGCCGACTTCCCCGACTATGCGGAGAAGATCCACGCGCTGCGGCAGAGCGACGCCCATTTCGCCCGCCTCGTCGCGGAGTATGACGCAGTCAATGAGGTGGTCCACAAGGCCGAGACCGACCTTGAGCCCATGGACGACCTCGCTTTGGAAGCCAAGCGCAAAGAGCGCGTCCGCCTGAAGGACGAGATCTTCGCGCTTCTGACCCGCTGAGGAACCGGCCCGGCGGCGCCCGACAGCCGCCGGATCCTCCGTCCCGAAGGCGCCGGCCCGTCCGGCGCGCGCGGGGCGTCAGCGGGGCGCCTTTGATCCCACACCCCTCCGCGCGGGACGGACGGGAGGAGACGACCCATGGCAGATGCCCCTTATGATGTCATCGTGATCGGCGGCGGCCCCGGCGGCTATGTGGCCGCGATCCGCGCCGCCCAGCTCGGCCTGAAGACCGCGGTGGTGGAAAAGTCCCATCTCGGCGGCATCTGCCTGAATTGGGGCTGTATCCCCACCAAGGCGCTGCTGCGCTCCGCCGAGATCTACCACTATATGCAGCACGCGAAGGATTACGGCCTCTCCGCCACCGGTGTCGGCTTCGACGCGGCTGCGGTGGTGAAGCGTTCGCGCGGCGTGTCCTCACAGCTCAATACCGGCGTCGGCTTTCTGCTGAAGAAGAACAAGGTCGAGGTGATCGACGGTTTCGGCAAGCTCGCCGGCGGCAAACAAGGCGCGCGCAAGGTGACGGTCGAAAAGGACGGCAGGAAGGTCGCCGACATCACCGCGAAACACGTCATCCTGGCCACCGGCGCGCGGGCGCGGACCCTGCCGGGGCTCGAGCCGGACGGCAAGCTGATCTGGACCTATCGCGAAGCGATGGTGCCGGATGCGCTGCCGAAGCGCCTGCTGGTCGTGGGCTCGGGCGCGATCGGCATCGAGTTCGCGAGCTTCTTTCGGACCCTGGGCGCGGAGGTGACGGTTGTCGAAGTGCTGCCGCGCGTCCTTCCGGTCG
>JASBUY010000296.1 GCA_030147645.1 Aquabacter sp.
GAGAGCGAGCAGGGCGGCGGCGGCGAGTGTCAACTTACGCATGAAGTCTCCTTTCTCCTCCCGTTGCAAAGCTAAACGCTCTGCATGCCGTTGGGTTCACTCACACAATTGTTCTTTGCCGGCGCAGCGTGGCAGGGAACAAAGCCCGATCAGCCGGAACGGTGCCGGATACGAGTTGCGCGCGCGCCAAGGGCTGCTCTAGTGTCCGCGCGCCCGAGGATGCCGTGAGGCACGGCAATCGGGCACTTCAAGCGAACGGTCGACAGGACAAGATGATGGACACGGCGCTTCCGCCGCACATGCGCCCCGACAAATCCTTCCAGGGATTGCTGCTGACCCTTCAGCGATTCTGGGCGGACCAGGGATGCGTCATCCTCCAGCCCTATGACATGGAAGTCGGCGCTGGGACCTTTCACCCGGCCACCACGCTGCGTGCCCTTGGCCCACGCCACTGGAAGGCGGCCTATGTCCAGCCGTCGCGCCGGCCCAAAGACGGCCGATATGGCGAAAACCCCAATCGGCTCCAGCACTATTACCAATTCCAGGTCATCCTGAAGCCGTCGCCCGCCGACCTTCAGGATCTCTATCTGCGTTCGCTCCAAGCCATCGGCATCGATACCCGCCTGCACGATGTCCGCTTCGTCGAAGACGACTGGGAAAGCCCAACTCTGGGCGCTTGGGGACTTGGCTGGGAGTGCTGGTGCGACGGGATGGAGGTGTCCCAGTTCACCTATTTTCAGCAGGTAGCGGGCTTCGAATGCGCCCCCGTGGCTGGCGAGCTGACCTACGGGCTCGAGCGTCTCGCCATGTATGTGCAGGGCGTCGAAAACGTCTACGACCTGAACTTCAACGGCCGCGAGGGCGCCGAGCGCGTCAGCTATGGCGACGTCTTCAAGCAGGCGGAACAGGAATATTCCCGGCACAATTTCGAGCACGCGGACACGGACATGCTCCTCGAGCAGTTCCGCATGGCCGAAGGCGCCTGCACGCGGTATCTTGATGCGGGGGATGCGGGCGAGCGGCACCTGATGGTGCTGCCGGCTTATGATCAGTGCATCAAGGCGTCTCACGTGTTCAACCTGCTGGATGCCCGCGGCGTCATTTCGGTGACGGAGCGCCAGGGCTACATCTTGCGGGTGCGCGAACTCGCCAAGGCGTGCGGAGCGGCTTGGCTGAAGACCGAGGCTGGGGGCGCGGTGTGACGATTGCTGTCGAGGTGGGGGAACCGAGCGAAGCGCGGATGGGGCGGGGGGCTCCCGTCACGCCGCGTGTCATCGCCGCCGGCGCCCTCGGCAACCTGCTGGAATGGTACGATTTCGCGGCTTACGGTTTTCTTGCGTCCATCTTTGCCAAGAATTTCTTCCCCGCCTCCGACGCGTTCGTCGGGCTGATTTCCGCCTTCGGCATTTTCGCGGCGTCGTTCCTGATGCGCCCGTTGGGGGCGATCATCTTCGGCCATATCGGCGATCGCTACGGGCGACGCCTCGCTCTTTACATTTCTGCCGGCATGATGACTGTCTCGACGGTCGTCATCGGCCTTCTGCCGACTTATGTGCAGATCGGTGCCCTGGCGCCTGTGCTCCTGCTCATCCTGCGACTCCTGCAAGGTGTCTCCATCGGCGGCGAATATACGACGGCGGCCATCTTTCTCGGTGAAAGCACCCACCCCAAGCGGCGCGGCTTCATCACCTCCTTCGCCAGCATGGGCGGGACGGGTGGCACCTTGCTCGGCTCCGCCGTCGCCGCACTGACCGCTTCGCTGCTGACCGGCGAGCAGTTGGTTGAGTGGGGCTGGCGTATCCCGTTCCTGCTCGGGGTGATCCTCGGCGGTTTCACCCTCTTCTTGCGGACCGGGCTGGATGACTCGCCCGCTGCCCCCCATTCGGAAGGTGGGGCGCCCCTGGTGGAAGCCTTCCGCGTGGAATGGCGCAACATCCTGCGCGCCATCGCGCTCAACGCCATGCTGGGCGCAGGCTTCTATCTGATCTTCGTCTATCTGACGACCTACATGCATCAGATCGAAGGCATGCCGGAGCGCCAGGCGCTCCAGGTGAACACGATCAGCATGCTCGCTTTGCTGCTGTTCGTGTTCCTTTTTTCAACCGTGACCGACCTCGTGGGGCGAAAGGTCGTGGTGGTCGCCGGCCTCGCGGGGCTGGTCCTGTTTTCCTGGCCGCTCTTTTGGCTGATCGCCAGTGGCGACCCCATGCGGGCTCAACTCGGTCAATTGGGGTTTGCCCTTCTGATCGGCGCCTATGCCGGCCCCATGCCGATCCTGTTGGTGGAGATGTTCGATCACCGGACGCGCTGCTCGGCCTTGTCGGTGAGCTATAATATCTCGCTTGGACTTGCGGGCGGCACCGCCCCCATGGTCGCGGCCTACCTCATCAACCGCACCCATGACGACATGGCGCCCGCTTATTATTTGACTGCGCTCGCGATCCTCTCGCTGGTGGCGGCCCTCACCATGACCGACCGCACCGGGCGCCCGCTGTCCTGAGCGCACTCGACGGATGATCGGAAACCCTCTAGAGCACCCGCTTGCCCGCTTGCATTGCAGGCGGTTCGGATAATGCGTCCGTTCGGTTCAAGTTTCAGGACGAATGGCCGGCGCCCCGCCCTCGGAATGCCAGTCGTCTGCGACGGAAGACACCATGCCTGATCTGCTCCTCGAACTGTTTAGCGAAGAAATCCCGGCCCGCATGCAGGCTCAGGCGGCTGATACGCTGCGCAAACTGGTGACCGACGCTTTGGTGGAACGCGGCCTGCTTTATGAGGGCGCCAAGGCGTTCGTTACGCCCCGCCGGCTCGCGTTGGCGGTGCACGGTCTTCCTGGGCGCCAGAACGACACGCGCGAGGAGCGCAAAGGCCCCCGCGTCGGCGCGCCGGAGGGCGCGATCCAGGGATTCCTGAAAAGCGCCGGCCTCTCTTCCATCGATGAGGCCACCATCCAGTCGGACCCCAAGAAAGGCGATTTTTATGTCGCCGTGGTCGAGAAGGCGGGCCGGCCGACGGGTGACGTGGTCGCCGAGATCGTACCTGGAATCGTGCGCGCCTTCCCTTGGCCGAAATCCATGCGCTGGGGCTCGGGCACCTTGCGCTGGGTCCGTCCCCTGCACGCCATTGTCTGCACCTTCGGCACGGAGCTTGAGGACCCGGAGATCATCCGGTTCGAGGTGGAGGGGATTGCGTCGTCAAACGTGACCTATGGCCATCGCTTCCTCGCGCCCGGCGCCATCGAGGTTCGCCGCCTGGACGATTGGATGGCGAAGCTCGAAGCCGCCAAGGTCATCGTGGACCGGGAGCGGCGCAAATCCATCATCCTCGCGGATGCGCGCAATCTCGCCTTGGTCCACGGGCTGGAACTGGTCGAGGACGAGGGCCTTCTCGAAGAAGTGTGCGGCCTCGTGGAATGGCCCGTTGCGCTGATCGGGGGATTTGATCCGGCGTTCCTCGACATTCCAGACGAAGTCATCCGCGCGACCATCCGCGCGAACCAGAAGTGCTTCGTGCTGCGCGATCCGCGCACCGGGCGTCTCGCCAATCGGTTCGTCCTCGTTTCGAATCTGGCCGCCACGGACGACGGCGCCGCCATCGTGGCGGGGAACGAGCGGGTCATCCGCGCGCGCCTGTCGGATGCGAAATTCTTCTGGGACACGGATCGCAAGACGCGTCTGGAGGATCGCCTCGCGCGCTTCAGCCAAATCACCTTCCACGAGAAGATCGGCACCCAGTCCGAGCGCATCGCCCGCATCGCGACGCTGGCGCGGCGTATTGCGCCCGAGGTTGGCGCGGATGCCGACCTGGCGGAGGCTGCAGGCCGCATCGCGAAGGCCGACCTGCTCACCGAAGTGGTGGGCGAATTCCCTGAGCTTCAGGGGCTCATGGGGCGCTATTATGCCGAGGGCGAGGGCTTGCCCGCGGAGATCGCGGCCGCGTGCGAGGAGCATTACAAGCCTCAGGGACCTTCGGACCGTGTGCCGACCGCGCCGGTCTCCGTGGCGGTGGCGCTGGCGGACAAGATCGATACCCTGGTCGCCTTCTGGGCCACTGACGAGAAGCCGACGGGCTCGAAGGACCCCTATGCCCTGCGCCGTGCGGCGCTCGGCGTCATCCGCATCATCCTCGACAACAATCTGCGCCTGCCGTTGCGGCCTCTGCTGATTGAGGCGGCTCGGCCATTGCTGGGCGAGGGGCATTATGCGGCTCATCCCCAGGACGTGTTCAAGCTGGAAGCTTTGGCCGACAAAGTGGTCAGCGAACTGCTGCGCAATCTCGCGCGGCGGCTGCTGAAGGGCGATCCGGAGGCGGACCCTCAGGATCTGGAGCGGGTGGAGGGGGCCTCGCTGGCGGGCGATCTCGCCGACGACCTCATCGGCTTCTTCGCGGAACGCCTAAAGGTGCATGTGCGCGAGCGCGGGGCGCGGCACGATCTCGTGGACGCGGTCTTCGCCCTGCCGGGACAGGACGACCTGCTGATGATCGTCGCGCGTGTGGATGCACTGCAACGCTTCCTGGAGACGGACGACGGACGCACGCTGCTCGCGGGATATCGCCGGGCGGTGAACATCCTGCGCATTGAGGAGAAGAAGGACGGCGCGCGTTACGAGGGCCCGGCCGACGCGTCGTTGCTGGCAGAGCCGGCCGAGGAGCGTCTCGCGGCTGCGATCGAGACCGTCAAGGGCGACGCTGCGCGAGCTGTTGCCGTCGAGGATTTCAAGGGCGCCATGGCCGCCCTGTCGCATCTGCGCGCGCC
>JASBUY010000329.1 GCA_030147645.1 Aquabacter sp.
CCACAGGCCCGCGTAGATGTTGCCGGTCTGGGCCGAGATCGCGAAGGCGGTGGCGGGCATCAGGCCCCCGAACCAGCCGTTGCCGATGTGGTAGGGCAGCGACATGCCGGTATAGCGGATGCGGGTGGGGAAGAGTTCCACCAGCATGGCGGCGATGGGGCCGTAGACCATGGTGACGTAGAGCACCAGGACGAACAGCAGGCCGATCACCGTCAGCGAGCGCGCGTCGGAGAGCACGCCGCCCACCGAGGGCTGCTTCAGGATGCTCGGGTCGCCCACCTTGGGATAGCCCGCCGTCTGTGCCGCCGCGACGATGGCCGCGCCGGTCTTGTCGGTGTCCGGGATGACCACCGGCGCGCCATTGACCGTGGCGGTGACGGGCGAGCCCGCCGGGCCGTTGACCAGCTCATAATGCATGGAGTTGGTCGCGAGCGTGCGGCGATAGACGTCGCAGGGCCGGGTGAAGACGCGCACGCCCACCGGGTCGAACAGCGTGCCGCACTGGGCCGGGTCGGCGGTGACGACGATCTTCACATTTTCCGTGGCCGCGATCAGCTTCGGATTGACCGTCTTCGCGATCATGCCGAACAGCGGGAAGTAGGTCGCGGCGGCGATGAGGCAGCCGAGCAGCAGGATGGGCTTGCGGCCCACCTTGTCCGAGAGCCAGCCGAAGAAGACGAAGAAGGGCGTGCCGATCAGCAGGGAGAAGGCGATCAGCAGGTTCGCCGTCGTCCCGTCCACCTTCATGGCCTGGGTGAGGAAGAACAGGGCGTAGAACTGGCCCGTGTACCACACCACGGCCTGGCCGGCGGTGCCGCCGAGCAGCGCGCGGAGCGCGCGCTTGGCGATCTCCCAGCGGCCGAAGGCTTCCTTGAGCGGCGCCTTGGAGCGGGTGCCTTCTTCCTTCATCTTCTGGAAGGCCGGCGATTCCTGAAGCTGGAGACGGATCCAGATGGAGAAGCCGAGCAGGATGATGGAGAGCAGGAACGGAATGCGCCAGCCCCAGGCCGCGAAAGCCTCCGGCGTCATGGAGAGGCGGAGCGACAGGATGACGAGCAGCGACAGGAACAGGCCCACCGTTGCGGTGGTCTGGATCCAGGAGGTGTAGAAGCCGCGCCGGCCATGCGGGGCATGCTCGGCCACATAGGTCGCGGCGCCGCCATATTCGCCGCCGAGCGCGAGGCCCTGCAGCAGTCGGCAGATGATGAAGGCGACGGGGGCGAGATAGCCGATCGTGTCGAAGCCGGGCAGGATGCCGACCACGAAGGTCGCGATGCCCATGATCACCATGGTGATGAGGAAGGTGTATTTGCGCCCGATTAGGTCGCCCAGGCGACCGAAGAAGATGGCGCCGAACGGACGCACCGCGAAGCCCGCGGCGAAGCCGAACAGAACGAAGATGAACTTCGCCGTGTCATTGGTGCCGGGGACGAAGGTGGCGGCGATATTGGCGGCGAGCGAGCCGGCCAGATAGAAGTCGTACCACTCGAACACGGTGCCGGCGGACGAGGCGACGATGACCTTCCGCTCTTCCCGCGTCATGGGCGCCGGCGTGCTGGCCGGTGCGATCGTTACAGCCATGGGTTTCTCCTCCCAAAACGATGGCCGTCCCCACCCGCAGGGGAGCGGCAAGCGCTGGCCCGCGCCGGACCGAAGGCAGGAGAAAAGGAGGCTGCCCGCGCGCGCGTCGGCGGGGCGGGCTTGGCGTTTTCCTCCGGCGTTCATCTCATCCGCGTCGTTGATCGCGCGGATTTTCCGAGTCGGGCGCTAGGCGCCATGGCAAGAAGATGACCGAACTGAGGCCGTCGCACGATTGGTCAATGGTCTAATAGGCAACCCTGAGGCGTTACTGGGCCCTTTTCAGCGCGCGGCGGGCAATGCCGAGCGAGAGGGCGGCGGCATTGGAGACGTTGAGGCTCTTGATGACGCCGGGCAGGTCGATGCGGGCGAGCGTATCGCACGTCTCGCGGGTCAATTGGCGCAGGCCCTTGCCCTCGGCGCCGAGCACCAAGGCGAGCGGGGCGCGCAAGGCGGTGTCCTCGATGTCGGCAGGGCCCTCGCTGTCGAGGCCGACCACCAGCATCCCGCCGTCCTTCAGTTCCGTGAGGGCGCGGGCGAGATTCTGGACGAGGCAGATGGGCACATGCTCCAGCCCGCCAGAGGCGCTCTTGGCCAGGACACCGGTCGCGACGGGGCTATGGCGCGCCGTGGTGATGATGGCGCCGACGCCAAAGGCGGCTGCGGAGCGGACGATGGCACCCACATTGTGAGGGTCGGTGATCTGGTCGAGGACCAGAACCAGATCCGCTCCGGCCACCTTCTTCAGGGGCGGCGAAGCAAGATGGTCGCATTCCGCCAGCAGGCCTTGATGCACCGCGTCCGGCCCCAGCAGCCGGTCGATCTCGGAAGGCCGCACGATTTCGGGCGCGATCGGCAGGGTCAGTCCCTCTTCCTCAAGGCGCTTCACGGCATTCTCGGTGGCAAGGATGCGGCGGAACCGGCGCTTGGGATTTTTCAGTGCCTCGCCCACCGTGTGCCAGCCATAAAGCAAAGCGGTATCGTTCTCGCCCTCCCAGGCCGGGGGGCGGCCGGGCCTGCGGCCTGGAATTGGGCGGGGGCCTCCGGGATTGCCCCCCTTGGCGAAGGGCCGGCGCGCGCCGGAGCGGGAAGGCGGGCGGCCGGGCCGGTCGGAAGAGGTGTCGGACATGAATAAGCCTTTGTCAGAGCCGCAGGGGCTGCGCAAGGGGCGCGGCGCTCACCGTGCCGGCGGCATCATGCCCTTGGTTTCGAGCACGGACGCGGCCTGCGGACCCGACAAGAGCTGCAGGAACGCCCCAGCTTCCGGTTGGTGCGCCGCAGGCGATGCGGCGGCCGCATAGACAGTGACGTTCTGGATCTCCGCTGGCAGGGGGCCAACCAGAACCGCGCCCTTCACGGCGAGAATCTCGCTGATCTGGTGGATGGCGATGTCCGCTTCGCCGGAGACGACGCGGGTGGCCACCAGCCCGCCGGGCACCAGAACCGCCTTGGCCTTCATCTCCTGCGCGATGCCGAGTCGCTCGAACAGCTTCTCCAGATAGATGCCGCTTGAGCCTCCAGCCGCCGGGTCGATCATGGCCACGGATCTGGCGGCAAGCAGCGTGCGCTTGAACGCCTCCACATTGGCGATCTCCGGCTGCGGTGCGCCCTCTTTGACGGCAACGCCGATGCCGACACGGGCCAGTTCCGTCACGGGCTCGGCGACCTTGCCTTTCTTGGCAAAGTCCGCAAGCGCGCCCGGCGTGAGGATGAGGACATCGAAGGTGGTGCCATTTTCCACCTTGCGCACCAGCGCGCCGGCCGTGTCGTTCTCCACCTTAACCGTCGCGCCGGTCTCAGCCTGGAACCGCGCCGCGAGCTCGGCGGCCACGGGTTTGAAGGCGCCGGTGGTGAGCACGGTGATCTCGGCCGCATCCGCACTGCCCGTTCCGGCGACGGCGGCGAGAAGCAAAGCGGCGAGACGGCGGTAAAGCGCGGCTTTGAACATGGCGGCCGATCCGGAACGGTCTGGGACGAGCGGATCATAGGAGCGGTGGCGGCTTGCGGCCATGGAATCCCCAAATGGGCGGCGGCATGTCGCAGCGACTGTGGAGGGCGTTCATTTGCGGTTGACTTCATCGAACTGCTTCCACATAACGGCGCTCCTTGAGGCGCCCGGTCGATCCGGGCCGCTGCGCCATTGCGGCGTGAGCGCTAAGGTCTCGTGGATGACGGGCTCATCAGTGGAGGGGTGCCCGAGTGGTTAAAGGGGACGGACTGTAAATCCGTTGGCTCTGCCTACGTTGGTTCAAATCCAACCCCCTCCACCACCCGTCGTCCATGTGTTACCTATGAGGTCGTCGCGGGCGCGCGCGTCGACGGCACGCGGGTGTAGCTCAATGGTAGAGCAGCAGCCTTCCAAGCTGAATACGAGGGTTCGATTCCCTTCACCCGCTCCAATTTCTCGCGGCTTGGGTCCGCGCTCTCCCGAACGATGACGATTATGGCGGGGCGCAGGAGCGCCCGCGCCACGGTGCGTTTTCAATTCGGAACGAACACCGACTTGACCTGATCCGCCCATTGTCCGGCCTGGGTCGCGATGCCTGTCACGGCGTCGCGGGTCAGGGTGACGGTCTGGTCGATCAGGCCCGGCGCGGCGGGAGTGGTGCCGGCTTCGCCGATGGCGCGCGGCGGCACGAGAGCGCCAGGCCGGGCGGCCGCCACCGTGGGCGCGGTGACGTTGCGGGCGGGATCACGGCTGTCGCAGGTGGGCAGGCAGCTGTCGAACCGCTCGACGCCGGCGGCGCGCGCGGGCGGACGCAGGGGCAGCGGCACGCGCGCGGGCGGGAGAGGGGTCGGCGACGCGTCCGGAATGATCTGCACCGGGGCGGTCGCGTCTGTGTTCGCGCGCGGCGCCTGCTGGTTCACTGATGGAAAGTCGAACAGGCCGGGTTCTGCGGGCGCGGCCGGGCGCGCGGGCAGGTCCGCGGGATCGCTGACAAGCCGCCCTACCACCGCGCCGCCAATGGCGGCCAAGGCCGTCGCGGCGAGCAGGGGAAGGATCAGGCGGCGCATGGCGGGGCGGGCCAGCGGGCGCGTGGACGACCCGTGCCGTGCGAAACGGGAGAAGGAGAGGGGCATCGGCTTGCGGGCGTCCATCGTCGGCCTCATCGGGTTTCCGCCTGGGATCGGTTCTGGCGCGATCCGACGAGATTGAACCATCCCATCCGTCAACCGTCCCCTAACCGGGACCCGGCTTTCACTGCTCCGCTCACGTTTTTTGAGCGGGGCACCGCGAAGCAGGGCAGGGCGGAGTGTGCGCCGGCGAGGGCGGCGAAATTTGGTCCCTCCCGTGGCTGAGTTTTGCCAAAGCGTAACCATTCATGGCAGGGGCGGCTTTCGCCTCTTTTCGGACGAAAAGCAGGTGCCTTTGCCGCGTCCAAGGCCGCGCCCCTTGCGGACGGCACGGAAACCCCCTATCCCACGGCGTCTTTTTCGCCCGCTCGGGCGCGCCGTTGACTGATCAGAGCACACCGAGAGAGAACGATGGCCAAAGCAAAATTCGAGCGCAACAAGCCGCACTGCAACATCGGCACGATTGGTCA
>JASBUY010000335.1 GCA_030147645.1 Aquabacter sp.
AGCGCGAACAGGACGTCGCCGGGCTGCAAGTCCTCCAGGGCCTCCAGGATCCGGATCATCGGCTCGGGCGGATCGAGTTCCCGCAGGTCCAGCGCCTCGATCGGGTCGGCCCAGGCGGCAGCGGCGGGGCTGGAGCCCACGGCCAGCGCCTCGTCTGTCCGGACTTCGGCATGGGGCGAGAACAGCACCTCCCAGTCCCCGTCGCCGAGTGCGTGGTCGGCGGCCGCATATCCCCTCCGGGCCATGACCGAGAACAGCGGCAGCGGCCGGAAGGGGGCGAGGAGGCGCAGGCTCTGGCCCGGCGCCAGCGCATCCACAGCGGCCATGATGACCTCGAACGGCTCCTGGCCCGTTTTCAGCAGAGGCCGCACGTCCAGTTCGCGCGCCTCCGGCTCAAGGCTGTCCGTCGACCCGGCGGGGGGCTGTGATGGTGGCATTGTCTGTTCTCCCTGGAGGGCGCGGCCGAAGCAGGATGCGGGGATGGGCATCGTCCGGGGGCCGGAGCGAAGGCTCAATTTCACAAAGGCGCCGGATGCGCACGAACTCGACCGCGAGCCCCGCCGTGCCTGCTAGGCAAGCAAGGATCGCGAGCCGGAACGAGCCCGCCGCGCCAATGGCGAGCGCAAGCGTCCCAGCCACGACTCCCGCGAAATGAAGGGCGAGCCAGACGGCAGTTCGCGGCATGGCGACGAGGGTCCCCACCTGCGGGACCCTGCGCCGGCCGATCTGCCCGCCATAGGCCTCCAGCCAAGTCATGAAAGAGACGATCTTGACGAGTTGAGCCAGGGTCAGGCCGGAAAGCCAGCCGAACACCAGCAGGAAGACCAATGCAGCCACTAGGCGCTCGCTCGCGCCGAAGATCACGGCCGGCGGCAGCAGCGCCGCGCCGATCCCCAGCGCCGCCACGGCGCCGATGCTCGCGCGCATGTTGATCTCCAGTCCCTTGCGATGGCGCACACGGTAGAGAATGACCACGTCGCGGCCGTGCAGCAGGGCGGCCAGCGCCAAGGCGCCGACGGCTGCTGCCTCCACCAGGTCGCCGGGATCGAGGCCGGCGCCGAGGGCGGCGAGGCCGGCGCCGGCGGCAAGCAAGCCGATGGCCCCGCAGGCGAGCACGGCCGCCATGCGCCGGCGCGGCGGGTCCGGCGACAGCAGGAACATGGCGAACAGACGGTAGCCGACGCCGAAGGCCGTCAGCCCGAGCCAGCCGCCGAGCCCGAGCAGGGCATGAAAACGTGTGCCTTCGGGCAGAAGGCCGGCAGCCGCGAGCCAATCGGCGCGACCCGCGAAGATCGCTGCGAATGCGGTTCCGCTCGCGAGCGCCGCCACCAGGGACGCGAGCCCGACCGCGACGAACCGGCCGAAGGGCTGCACGAGCCCCGCCCCGCCCATGGTCCCGGCCAGCATCAGGGCCAGCAACGTGAAGCCGGCGATGATCAGAAGTCCCGCCACCGGCATCAAGTCAAGCGTCCAGTCGGTCCAGCCGGCCAAGACGGAAAAGCCGGCAACCAGGGCGGCGAGGCCGACGACGATGGTCACAAGGACCGGCAGCGCGAGCGGCGCAAAAGCGAGAGGCCGCGAGACCAGCACCGGCACGAACTGGAGCAGGGCGCCCGCCATGGCGAGGCTGAGCCAGCCGATGACGACAAGATGAACCACCGCCAGGCTCTCGGGTGCCGCGAGATCCGTGGCAGGATAGCCGATGCCCGCAACCATCAGGCCTTCGGCGAGCGCCAGCAGAGCCAGCGCGACAGCGAAGAAAGTGATGGTCCAGTGGGAATGCGCGGCGAGCGGCATGGCGCCCTTCTCCCGAAGATCCCGAAGATCGCCTCAATGGCCGCCGCAGGTGCAGGACGGTCCGGGCGGCAGGTCGCCTGTGTCCCCGGGGTCCGATCCGGAGCCGGCAGCGCCCAAGCGGCCGATCTCGATCTGCCAGACCTCCGGTCCCTGCTCGACATAGGTCCAGGAGAAAGCTGCGCCATGGACCGCCTCCATCTGCAGCCGCAGCGGCAGCGGATCGTGGCCATTGACGATACGCACCGCCTCCCCCGGCTTCAGCTGGTCCAGAATCGACAGGATCGTCACATGCCGAATTCTGGCGGGAATCTCGCGAACGTCGATGGGGTCGGGAAGCAGGAGTTGCATGCCGGGCTCGAATGTCTGCTGGAGAGGCCCTGTCAGGCTAGCCTGCCTACAGGCCTCCAATTTGCGGAATCTCAAGCAGTCGGATGGTTTGCGGTGCAGCGGGAAGAACCATTGCTGAATGAGCCGTCTGCGGTCGGCGGCTTATTCGCCTGAAGTCGGAGAGCCTCCCGGTTCGAGCGGCGCGATCAGCCGGCTCAGGGCGCCGCTCCGGTTCGCGACGTCGGAAAGGCTGTATTGATCCAGCACGGCAAAGAATGCCGACATGGCCTCGTTCAGCGCCGACGACAGGCCGCACGCGCCACACAGCACGCAGTTCCGGCAATCGACGACTTTGGTTCCGCTTTCCGTGTGGCGAACGACCGCGCCCACATTGATGAGCGACGGATCTCGCGCGAGGCGGTAGCCGCCCTGCCGCCCCCGAGCGCTCGTCACGTACCCCGCCTTTGCGAGGGCGGCGAGGACCTTCATGAGATGGTTGTGGGAAATAGCGTAGCGCTGCGCGATGTCCGCGATCGAGCATGATCTGTCGGGGTACGCCGCGAGGTGCAGCAGCACGCGCATCGCATAGTCGGAATAAAGGGTCAGTCGCATGGGTTGTCCATCGGTGCTATGCGGACACATAAATCCAGTATATCAAATACTCGATTTCTGGAGACCCTTCCATGGCCGAACAATCTGCTTCTTCCGCAAGCGTCGGCGAGGCGTCGCCGATGCGGGCCTTCTTGGTCGAGCGCCGTATCCGAGAGAGCGATCTCATCACGTCGTTCGTGCTCCAGCCGCTCGACGGCGGCGCGCCCCTGCCGCACGAGGCCGGACAGCACCTCTCGCTGTTCGTGGATATCCCTGCGGTGGGACGTCAGAAGCGCAACTACACCATTTCGTCCGCCCCGAACGGCCGCTCCTACCGCATCTCGGTGAAGCGCGAACCGGGAGGCACGGTCTCCCGATGGCTGCACGACCATGTCCAGCCAGGAACCCGGGTCGAGGTCGGCGCGCCGGGCGGAAGCTTTGTTGTCGGCGCCGAAGCCAAGCGTCCGGTGGTCCTGCTCAGCGCCGGTGTGGGACAGACCCCGATGGTGGCGATGATCGAAGCGGTGGCCGCCGCTGGATGCAAGGTCCCGGTGCACTTCATCCATTGCGCCCGCAACGGCGGAGCGCACGCGTTCGGCGGCCATGTTCGCGAGACCGCCGCGGCAGGCAGCGCAATCGTGACGACCTTCTTCTATACCCAACCGGGGCCCGACGACGCGGCACAGGGGCGTTTTGACATCGAGGGCCGGGTCTCGATCGACTGGGTCGCGGCGCACACCCCGGTGCACGATGCCGACTATTTCATCTGCGGGCCGCTCCCCTTCCTGAAGACCTTCGTCGGCGGCCTTGCGCGTCTCGGAGTGCCGCCGGACCGGCTGCATTATGAGTTCTTCGGTCCGGTGGACGATCTCTTCGAGGACGACGGCGCCGGACAAGGCGCCCCGCCAAGCCCCGCCAAGGCGCCGCCCGGTCGAATGTCGCAGATCGCCGCCGGCTTCACGCGCGCCCAAATCGGTGACACGCTCATCGACAGCGCAGCGGATGCCGTGGTCGTTTCCGACGCCCAGGGTGCGATCGTGCTCTGGAACCCCGGAGCAGAGCGGATTTTTGGCTTCTCCGAGCAGGAGGCCCTCGGCCAGTCGCTCGACATCATCATTCCCGAGCCGTTCCGTGCGCGCCATTGGGACGGATATCGGGAAACCGTGGCCTCCGGGCAGAGCCGCTACGGAGCCGGCGATCTTCTTGCGGTGCCCGGGCTGAGGCGCGACGGCCGGCGCATCTCCATCGAGTTCACCATCGTCCTCATCAAGGACCAGAGCGCGAAGGTGATCGGCATGGCCGCCACCATCCGCGATGTGAGCGCCCGGTTTGAAGAGACGAAGGCGCTCAAGAAGAAGGTCGCGGAACTGGAAGCAAGCGGGGCGTGAGGTCGGCGCGGTGTGGGGCGATCCGCTGACATCACTGCGCTCGGATCGGCGCCGCCCCTGCCGTTGCGTGTATATATCCGTCGATGAGGGGACCCGGCAACGCCGTGGCCTGAAGAGCCGCGATGGCGTCGGTTGCGCTTGCCCGGCCCTGGAGGCGATCCTGGAAAATCTCTCCTACCGCGACCATGTCGATTGCGTGCGGTGACAGCCGCAGCCACCTGATTCCAACAGCACTCGCCTCAGCGCGGTCCGGGCAATAGACTTGCACGCCGTGCGAGAGCGTGTGTATCCCGTTTACGGCAAGGAGCGGCTGCCGGTCCAAAGTCAGAGCATCCAGCCCGTCCCTCTGTCGTCCATCCGTGCACGGATTCTGACATCAGAAGAAGAGCAACCCATGCCCGCCGGCACCTGCGCCAAGGATTGTCAGCGTGGACACGAGCAGCAGGATCAGATGGAGCTTCAGCGCGCGCCCGAGCAGCACTTCCGGCGCTGCGTGGGCGGCGGCGGCGATGCGCCGGCCCAGGAGCGGCTCCACCACGAACACCACCGCCATGAAGAGGGTCCAGACCGCCACCATGGCGGTCATCCACCAGAAGGCGGGATCGGCGAAGCGGTCCCACAGGTCGAGGCGATGGGTCATCCAGAAGCCGGTGGCGCCGGCGATCGGGATGGAGATGCGCACCTGCGCGGCAAAGCGGTGCTCGATGCGCTCGAACAGGTCCACGCCGGCCGTGCCCGCCCGGCGGGCCAGGGGCAGGATGACAAGCGTCACGAACGACACGCCGCCGATCCAGTGGACGATGGCCAGCAGGTGCAGCGCCCGGGCAAGGATAGTGTCATCCATGGAGGGACCGCCTCAACCGCCCAATGCCGACATGTGGCGGGCGAGCGCGGGCGCGCCGCCGCGATCGATGACGAAATCGTGCCCCCGCGGCTTGGCGCGGATGGCCCCGGCTATGGCCGCGTGCAGCGGGCCGTCGTCCGGGCTTGCGCGCAGCGGTGTCTTCAGGTCCACCGCATCCTCCTGGCCGAGGCAGGTGTAGAGCACGCCCGTGGCGCTCACCCGCACGCGGTTGCAGCTCTCGCAGAAGGAATGGCTCATGGGCGTGATGAAGCCGATGCGCCCGCCGGTGCTCCCGACCCGGGCGTAGCGCGCCGGGCCGCCGGTGCGCTCCGCCGTGTCGGTGAGTTCGAGGCGGGTCTCGATCAGCGCCCGCAGCCGGTCGAGCGGCAAATACTGGTCGATGCGGTCGGCGCCCACCTCGCCCAGCGGCATGGTCTCGATGAAGGTGAGGTCCATGCCGTTGCCATGGGCGAAGCCGATGAGGTCGAACACCTCGCGCTCGGTGGTCCCGGCCAGTGCGACGGCATTGAGCTTCACCTTCAGCCCGGCCTCCCGCGCCGCGCGGATGCCGTCCATCACCTGCCCCAGCGCGCCGCGGCGGGTGATGGCGCGGAAGCGGGCGGGATCGAGGGTGTCGAGGGAGACGTTGAGGCGCTTCACGCCGCACCGGGCGAGCGCGTCGGCGTGGCGGGACAGCTGGGTGCCGTTGGTGGTGAGAGTCAGCTCCTTCAGCGTGCCAGAGGAGAGATGGCGCGACAAAGCGCCGAACAGGTCCATGATGCCTTTGCGCACCAGCGGTTCGCCGCCG
>JASBUY010000336.1 GCA_030147645.1 Aquabacter sp.
CTGCCGTCCATGGACAATGACCTCGTTCGGCGCGGACGGCCCACCGTGCATGCGGCCTATGGCGAGGCCACCGCCATCCTCGCGGGCGACGCGCTGCTGACCCTCGCCTTTGATCTGCTTGCGGGAGAGGACGCCCATTCCGATCCCGCGCGCCGAATCGAACTCGTGCGCGTCCTCGCCCGCGCCTCGGGGATGGGCGGCATGGTCGGCGGTCAGATGCTGGACCTCTCAGCCGAAGGCCGGTTCGCGGAAGGCGTGCCTCTCCCCTTGTCGCTGACCGAGATCCGCGATCTTCAGGCCATGAAGACGGGCGCACTGCTCGCAGCGGCGGTGGAGATGGGCGCGGTGCTGGGAGGCGCTTCTCCGGAGCAGCGTGCGGCGCTTGGCGCCTATGGGCGCGCCGTGGGGGCGGCGTTCCAGATCGCCGACGATATCCTTGACCTTGAAGGCAGTGAGGAGACCGTGGGCAAGGCGGTGGGTAAGGATCGCAGCGCCGGGAAGGCCACGCTGGTTGCCGCCCTTGGCCGGGAGGCGGCCGGCGCGCTGCTGGACGATCTGGTGCGCGAGGCGGAGACGGCCCTGGCGCCATTCGCAGAACGGGGCGCCATTCTGCGCGAAGCGGCACACTTCGTGGCCGCGCGCAGTGCGTGAGGGGCACCAAAGTGGCGTTCCCTCTGACCGCCTTCGCGGCGGCTCGCGGGCATGATAGCGTCCTGCCCGTGACTACGCCGCCCTTCTTCCCGTCGCGCCGCGCCGTTCTGGCCGCTGCCGCAAGCCTCCCGCTTACGGGTCTTGGCGCCGCGCGCGCGCTCGGCCAGGGCACGGGCACGGTGGACGTGATCATTATCGGCGCCGGGGCGGCCGGGATCGCCGCGGCGCGAAGGGTGGCGGGGGCGGGTCTCACCTATGCCCTTCTGGAAGCTTCGCGCCGCGCGGGCGGACGGGCCTGGACGGATACCGCCGTATTCGGACGCCCGGTGGATTTCGGCGCTCTGCGCCTGCACGATCCCTCCGCAAATCCCCTGGTGGCGCTCGGGAGCCAGACGGGTGCCCCGCTTTATGCGGCGCCGGATTCTTCCCGCCTCTATGTGAATGGCCGTGAGGCCCGCGAAAGCGATTATGAGGATTTCGTCGCCGCGCTGCGGCGGGGCGAACGCGCCATCTCGGCGGCGGGCGATGCCGGGCGGGACCTCGCAGCGGCGCGCGTTATGCCGGATCTCGCGCCCTGGGGCCAAAGCGCGGCCTTCATCCTCGGCCCGGCCACCTGTGCCAAAGACCTGGACCAGGTCTCCACCGTCGATTTCTCCCGTGCCGAGCCGCGCGATCCTGGCGCGCTCATCCGCACCGGCCTCGGCGCCTTCGTGGCCGGGCTCGCGGCCCCTCTCGCGGTACGCTACGAGACGCCTGCCACCTCCATCGAGATCGGTTCGCGCCTTGTGCAGGTGGCGACGCGCAAGGGCACGCTGACGGCACGCTTCGTCATCCTCGCGGTGCCCCCGAGCATGGTGACATCGGGAAAGCTGCGCATCGGCGCGCTGCCAGCCCGCTACCGGGCGGCCGTGGAGCGCGTCACGCTCGGTGCCTATGACCACATCCTGTTCGAATGGCCGGGCAACCCCTTGCGGCTGCCCGACGACGAAATGGTCCAGGTGCAGGCGGAGACGAGCCGCACCTTCTCGCTGGTGGCCCGCATCGGCGGGTCCGACATTCATGCGCTGGAGATTGGCGGGAAGCTCGCCTCCGATCTGGCCGAGGGTCCCCCGGCGGCCGGGGCCGCTTTCCTGAAGGATGCGCTGACCCGCCAGTTCGGCGCGTCTGCCGCCGGGAAGGTGGGGAAGGTGCATCAGACCCGCTGGACCAAGGAGCCCTTCGCGCTCGGGGCCTGGTCCTGTGCGCTTCCCGGCGCAGGAAATCTGCGCCGGGCCTTCACGGAAGTGGTCTCCGGCCGTCTCGCCTTTGCCGGCGAACATGCCCATGAGACCCTCTGGGGCACGCTCCACGGCGCCTGGGCGTCCGGCGAGCGTGCGGCGAGCCAGGCGCTTCGCACTCTGGGCGCCGGCAGCGCGAGCCTCGCGCCGTAACCGCTCACCCGCCCGGGGCGAGCGTTTCCAGGAAGCGGACCGGGGCGCCGATCGAGGGCGTTGTCAATTCGCCCTCCCACATCACCTTGCGCCCTCGCACGAAGGTGCCTACCGGCCACCCCGTGACCTCCAGCCCATTATGGGGGGTCCACTGGGCGCGTGAGGCGATCCAGCCATTGGTGATGGTGGCACGGCGCTTGAGATCGACAACCGTGAAGTCCGCGTCATAGCCCATCACGATGCGCCCCTTGCAGGCGATATCGAACAGGCGCGCGGGGCCGGCGCTCGAAAGGTCCACGAACCGTTCCAGAGAGAGCCGGCCAGCGGCCACATGGTCCAGCATGAGCGGCACCAGGGTCTGCACACCGGTCATGCCCGAGGGGGTGTCGGGATAGGCCTTGGCCTTTTCCTCAAGCGTATGCGGCGCATGGTCGGAGCCGAGCACGTCCACGACACCGTCGAGGATGCCCCGCCAGAGCGCTGCCCGATGCCGCGCTTCGCGCACCGGGGGGTTCATTTGGGCGAGGGTGCCGAGCCGCTGGTAGCAGTCCGGCGCCGCCATGGTGAGATGGTGGGGCGTCACCTCCACGGAGGCGACGTCGCGATGATCCGCGAGATAGGCGATTTCCTCGGCGCTGGTCACATGCAGCACATGAACCCGCGCGCCCACCTCGCTCGCGAGCGTCACCAGCCGCCGGGTGGCGGTGAGCGCTGCGATCTCGTCGCGCCACACCGGATGGGACGAGGGGTCGCCCGGAACACGCAAGGGCTTGCGCTCATTGAGGCGCGGCTCGTCCTCGCAATGGAAGGCAGCGCGGCGGCGGATCACCTGAAGGATGGCGCGTACGCCGGGATCGTCCGCGACAAGAAGCGAGCCGGTTGAGGAGCCGATGAACACCTTGACGCCGGCCGCGCCCGGCAGGCGTTCCAATTCCGGCAGGTCCGCCACATTCTCGTGGGTGCCGCCTACATAGAAGGCGTGGTCGCAATGCATGCGCCCCTTGGCGCGGGCGAGCTTATCTTCCAGAGCCGCGGCGCTGGTGGTCTGGGGATTGGTGTTCGGCATCTCGAACACCGCCGTCACACCGCCCATGACGGCGGCGCGCGACCCGGTCTCCAGATCTTCCTTATGGTCGAGCCCGGGCTCGCGGAAATGGACCTGCGTATCGATGACGCCTGGCAGAACATGCAGCCCGGTGCAGTCCACCGTCTCGCCGGCCTCGCTCGCAGCGAGGCTGCCAATGGCGCGGATCTGTCCGTTCCTGACGCCTATATCGGCAACGGCCGCGCCGTTGGGCGTGACGACGGTGCCGCCTTTCAGGAGGAGGTCGAAGGTGTCGGCCATGGCGCTGCTCTCTTGAGAGGGTTCGCGGGGGGCTTTAAGTCTCAACGGAACAGATGACAAGGACCGGGCCATGCCCCTCGCATTTCTTCCCGACCGCGCCGTCCTGCGAGCCAGCGGGCCGGACGCGCGCCATTTTCTCCACAATGTGGTCACCTGCAATGTGGAGACGCTCCAGCCGGGCGGCGCGCGCTTCGGCGCTCTGTTGGCGCCCCAGGGAAAAATCCTCTGCGATTTCCTCGTTTATGGCGTCGCTGACGACAGTTTCCTCATCGATGCGCCCAAGGCGCTGGCCGCCGATCTGTTGAAGCGGCTCACGCTCTATCGCCTCCGCGCCAAGGTGGAACTCGCCCTCGACGCGGCAGCCGGTGTCGCTGCGGTATGGGACGGGGCACCCGACTCTGCCGACGCGACGCAGACCTTCCTCGATCCACGCCTTCCCGCGCTCGGCCACAGGAAGGTGGTCGGCGCGGCGCAAGAGGAGGGAGGGGACGCCGCGTATGAGGCTCACCGCATCGGCCTTGGAATTCCCAAGGGCGGCGCGGATTTCGTCTATGGCGACGCCTTTCCCCATGAGGCGGACATGGACCAATTGGGCGGGGTGGATTTCAAGAAGGGCTGCTATGTCGGGCAGGAAGTGGTGAGCCGGATGCAGCATCGCGGCACGGCGCGCACGCGCTCGGTCATCGCCCGCTTCGCCCATGCGCCGGAAGCGGGGGCGGAGATTTTCGCAGGGGAAAAGCCGCTGGGGCGCATGGGGTCGTCGGCAGGCGCCCAGGGCATCGCGCTGGCCCGTCTCGACCGGGCTGCCGATGCTCGCGCGGCGGGCGTGCCGCTGCTCTGCGCCGGAATCGAAATCACGCTCCACCGGCCCGACTGGGCGACCTTCGACATGGACGCGGCATGAGGGGCGTTCATCTCCATGCGGACGGGAAGGCCCGCTGTCCCTGGTGCGGGACGGACCCGCTCTACATGGCCTATCACGATACGGAATGGGGCGTTGAGGAGCGGGACGGCCGGGCGCTGTTCGAGAAGCTGCTCCTGGACGGCTTTCAGGCTGGCTTGTCCTGGATCACCATTCTGCGCAAGCGCGACAATTTCCGCCACGCCTTCGATGGCTTCGAGCCGGAAATCATCGCCCGATACGGGCCGGAGAAGATCGCCGCGCTGATGGCGGATGCGGGCATCGTGCGCAATCGCGCCAAAGTGGAGGGCGCGGTGCTGTCGGCGCAGGCCTATCTGGCCCTGCGGGAGAAGGGCATCGATTTCGCGGAGCTGGTGTGGGAGAGCGTCGGTGGCGAGGTCTTGGTGCGCCGGCCGCGCACCCTTTCGGACATTCCCGCCGAGACGGCGGAATCGCGGGCTTTGTCCAAGCGGCTGAAGGCGGCCGGCTTCAAGTTCTGTGGGCCGACCATCGTCTATGCCTTCATGCAGGCCTGCGGCCTGGTGGACGACCACTTGGCCGATTGCCACCGCGCCCGCCCGGAGTGATCTGCCTGCTCCCTCACCCCGTTGCGGGCATTGCACGTCCGAGAGACGGCACCAGCCTTCATTTTCCATCAAGGCGCTTGGAAAAGACGATGCGCGGTTCTTCCTCATAGCCGGCGGCGGCATAGAAGGCCCGGACCTGCTCGTTTTCCGGGCGCACCATCAGCATCAGCTTGGGAATGCCGCGCGCCCGCAGCCAATCCTCCGCCGCGCGGGTCATCCGCCGCCCGAGGCCCTGGCGCGCGAGGTGGGGCACAACCGCCAGATAATAGATCCAGCCCCGATGGCCGTCATGGCCGACCATGACCGAGCCCACGATGGCGCTGTCGCGTCGCAGGACCAGAATGGTGGAGTGCGGGCCGCGCCGCGCGAGCGCGATATCGGCGCGGGGGTCGTTCCAAGGGCGCAGGAGGCCGGCGGCGTCCCAAAGCGCCACCAGGGCTTCGGTATCGCCCTCGGTGGCGTGATTGATATCGGACGTCATCTCAGTCTCCTTCGGGAACCGGTCGCGGCGCCGCGGCCCGGCCCAGTCGATCCGCAATGGCCTCGCCCAGCCCCTCGCGCGGCAGGGGGACGACCGCAATTCCAGCGACGCCTTCGGCATCAAGCCGACGCAAAGCGGCGTAAAGGTTTGCGGCCGCCTCTTCAAGGGAGCCGGCGGGGCTGAGGTCGAGTATGAGCCGTGCGGCCTCGCTGCCGTGTGGCCGAAGCCCACCGAAGGTCAGCAGCGCCTCGGTTGCGCGGACCTCGCGGGCCTCCAGGCGCACGACGGCGCGGGGCGCATAATGGGAGGCCAGGCGGCCCGGAGATGGGGGCCGGGCTTCATCCGCGCCATCCGCGTCGGGCAGCGCATGGCCGAGCACGATTTCGAGCCGCTCCCGCGAAAGGCCCCCGGGACGCAGGAGGCACGGCTCGAGGCCGGAACAATCAACGATGGTCGATTCCACGCCCACCGGGGATGGGCCTGCATCGAGCACCACATCGATCCGCCCCGCGAGGTCGCTCAGGACATGGGACGCATCCGTCGGGGAGACATGGCCGGAGACGTTCGCGCTTGGTCCCACCACCGGACGCCCCGCCGCTTCCAGAAAGGCGCGGGCCACGGGATGGGCGGGGACGCGCAGCGCCAGCGTGTCGAGGCCAGCACGGGCGAGGTCGCACACCGCCTCTGTATCGCGGCACGGCAGCACCAAGGTCAGCGGCCCAGGCCAGAAAGCGCGGGCAAGGCTGAGCGCCGCCGGCGCGAACCTGCCCAGCCGGACCGCCGCCTCAAGGTTCGGCACATGGGAGATCAAAGGGTTGAAGGCCGGGCGGCCCTTGGCCGCATAGACGCCTGCCACCGCGCGGGAATTGCCCGCATCGGCGCCCAAGCCGTAGACGGTCTCTGTTGGAAAGGCGACGAGGCCCCCGTCCCGGATGACCCGTGCCGCCTCGGCGACCGCCGCGTGCCGCGCGGCATCATCGCGCGCATCCAGGCAGCGCGTGTCACGAGGAGCGGGCGGGGCGGGGGGCATCCGTATCCTTCAGGTCTTGACGGTCGGGCGGATGGCTGCGCGTTTGACGCAGGCATCCGGCTTCCGTCTAGGTGGCGCAGATGGCCAACTTCGGGCGATACAGGAAAGCGCGAACGGCGCGGGTCACGCCAGAGCCTCTAAGACCGGTCGAAGGCCGGCGTCAATGGGGGCGTTCGCCGACAGTCTGGGAGGGACGAGATGAGCTACCGTGCGCCGGTTGAGGATACCGCGTTTTTTCTGAAGACCTGCACCTCGCTGCCGCGCCTGATGGAGCAGGGGCTGGTGGATCTTTCTCCCGACCTCGTGGACAGCATACTGGAAGAGGCCGGCAAGTTCGCCGCCGACGAGATCGCGCCCCTCGACCGCATCGGCGATACCAAGGGCAATGTTCTGAAGGACGGCGTCGTCACCACCGCGCCCGGCTGGAAGGAGGCCTATGCAGCCTGGACCGAGGCGGGCTGGAACGGCGTCGCCGCCGAAGAGGCGTTCGGCGGCCAGCATCTTCCCACGACCTTGACCAGCGTGCTCACGGAATTCTGGAACAGCGCCTCGCCCGCCTTCGGCATCGGCCCGGTGCTCACCATGGGCGCCGTTGAAGCTCTCACCTTGCATGGTTCGAAGGCGCTTCAGGACACCTATCTGCCGAAGCTGGTGAGCGGGGCATGGACCGGAACCATGAACCTCACCGAGCCGCAGGCGGGCTCCGACCTTGCCGCGCTGCGCGCCCGCGCGGAGCGCCATGGGGACGGCACCTATCGCATCTTCGGCTCCAAAATCTACATTTCCTATGGCGACCACGACATCGCCGAGAACATCAT
>JASBUY010000464.1 GCA_030147645.1 Aquabacter sp.
CCTTCTCGATAATGGCACCGAAAAATCCGAGACTGCGGGGCTCGGCGTGGGAATAGGTGGCGAGTGTCATGAATTGCACCCTTAAGGTCTAAAATGCGCTGCGCCTTGGCCGGCAGGAGGGCCGCCACGCAGGGCGACGCATCCTCTCGTGGCCGAAAGGCAGTCAACCTTATGTTTTGCGGTGCAAGCTTGTTCGAGGCTTGCCATTGTGCAGCGCAAGCGGCGCTCGGCGCCTGTTGCAACCGCATGGCGGCCAAAACCTCACGCAGCCCAATCGCCACGCGGCTTTGCCTCCGTAACCATACGGAGGCGAAATCTTCTCAACAGGCGAAAAAAACCGGCCGGATGGCCCGGCCGGTCTCGTAAGCGGTGCGCACGCAGGGAGGGTCAGGCGCCGGTTTCGACCGGCTTTCCCCGCGAGGCCCATTCCGTCCAGGAGCCGTCATACAGCGCCTGGGGCCGCTTTCCGACGCTTTCCAGCGCGATCCAGAGGATGGCGGCCGAGACCCCCGACCCGCAGGTGGTGATGACCGGCCGGCTCATGTCGAAGCCGGCGGCGTCCAGTTCCGCGCGCACCGTCTCCGGCGGCACGAGATGGCCGTCCTTGACGAGCTTCGACGAGGGCAGGCTGAGGCTGCCGGGAATGTGGCCGGAGGAAATGCCGGGCCGCGGCTCGGCGGCTTCGCCCGTGAAGCGCTCGCGCGCCCGCGCATCGAGGATCTGAGTCTGGGTCCCGATAGCCTTTTCCACATGGGCCATGTCGGCCACGATGGAACGGTCCACGCGCGGGGTGAACACGGCGGCGGGCCGGCGGGACGGTCCGCTCTCCACCTCACGCCCCTCCGCGATCCATTTGGGCAGGCCGCCCTCCAGGATCTTCACGTCGCTCGCCCCGAACGCGCGGAAGGTCCACCAGACGCGGGGCGCCGAGAACAGGCCCTGGGCGTCATAGACCACGATGCGCACCCCGTCCCCGATCCCGAGCGCGCTGACCGCATTGGCGAAGTCGCGCGGCTCGGGAAGCATGTGGGGCAGGTCGCTGGTCTGGTCCGAGATGGCGTCGAGGTCGAAGAAGACCGCGCCCGGAATGTGCTGCGCGAGGTAGGACGCCGCCCCTTCCTTCTCGCGCGGGGGAAGGAACCAGGTGGCATCCACGATGACGAGGTCGGGCGCGCGCAGATTTTCGGCGAGCCAGTCGGTGGAAACGAAGAGGGACATGGGATCAGCCTTAGCGAACGGGAGAATCAGACGAGGACGTTCGGCACCTCGGCGGTGCGCTCCAGCCACGCCGGAACGGGCAGGGACTTGGAGCGCAGGAAATCCGGGTTGAAGAGCTTGGATTGGTAGCGCGTGCCGAAGTCGCACAGGATGGTGACGATGGTATGCCCGGGTCCCAATTCCCGGGCGAGGCGCATGGCGCCGGCGATGTTCACCCCCGAGGAGCCGCCGAGGCACAGCCCCTCATGTTCCAGCAGATCGAACACGATCGGCACGGCTTCCTCGTCCGTGATCTGGAACGCCGCGTCGACCGGCGCGCCCTCCAGATTGGCCGTGATCCGGCCCTGGCCGATGCCCTCGGTGATGGAGGAGCCTTCGGCCTTCAATTCACCGGTGGTGTAATAGGAATAGAGCGAGGCGCCCATGGGATCGGCGAGGCCGATCTTCACGTTCGGATTGCGCGCCTTCAGCGCCATGCCGATGCCGGCGAAGGTGCCGCCCGTTCCCACAGAGCAGACGAAGCCATCCACCGTGCCGTCCGTCTGGTCCCAGATTTCGGGGCCCGTGGTTTCGATATGGGCCTGCCGGTTGGCGATATTGTCGAACTGGTTCGCCCAGATGGCGCCATGGGGCTCACTCTTGGCGAGCGCCTCGGCAAGGCGGCCGGAGACTTTCACGTAATTGTTCGGATTGGCGTAGGGGACCGCCGGAACCTCGACCAGCGTCGCGCCGGCCAGGCGCAGCATGTCCTTCTTTTCCTGGGATTGGGTCTCGGGAATGACGATCACCGTCTTGAAGCCGAAGGGCGCGGCGACCAGCGCGAGCCCGATGCCGGTATTCCCCGCCGTGCCCTCCACAATCACGCCGCCGGGCTCAAGCTGCCCCTTCGCCATGGCGTCGCGGATGATGCCGAGCGCCGCCCGGTCCTTGACCGATTGGCCGGGATTGAGGAATTCCGCCTTCCCCAGAATGGTGCAGCCGGTTTCCTCGGAGGCCTTCTTGAGCCGGATGAGCGGCGTGTTGCCGATGGACTCGACGAGACCGTTGCGGATGGTCATGGCGCGAATAACCCTGAAGGAAAGGACCGCAAACTAGCCGGAACCTTCCCCGGGCGGCAACCGACCCCCGCTAATTTCCCTTGATATGCTCGAAGGCCCGCAGGGCCCGGTCGCGGGCGGCCTCATGGTCCACGATGGGGCGGGGATAGGTGATGCCGAGCCGGATGCCCGCGCGGTCCAGCGTGGCCCGGTCCGCCGTCCAGGGCTTATGGATCAGCGAAGACGGCAACTTTGCGAGTTCCGGCACGTATGTGCGCACATAGGTGCCGTCGGGATCGAATTTTTCGCCCTGGAGCACGGGGTTGAACACCCGGAAATAAGGGGCCGCGTCCGCGCCCGTGCCCGCCACCCATTGCCAGCTTGCCGCGTTGTTGGCCGGGTCCGCGTCCACCAGCGTATCCCAGAACCAGGCTTCGCCCTCGCGCCAGTCGATGAGAAGGTGCTTGCTGAGGAAGGAGGCCACTACCATGCGGACGCGA
>JASBUY010000345.1 GCA_030147645.1 Aquabacter sp.
TGCGCCAGTCGGACGCCGCGACGAAATCCAGCGTGCCCATCATGGAATCCATCTCCAGCATGCGAGCGATCTGGACGCCGTTGGAGGCGATATAGGCCTCGATCCAGGTGCGCCGCGTATTGGCAATGGAGGGCAGCACCAGTTTCACCGGGCCGAGATCGCGCATGCGCACAGGTTTCAGATGCGTCTTGGGATCGGCCCGGCTCACCAGCGTCTCGTGGGTGGTGAGGAAATGCTGCATCTTCAGCCCCGGCCGGCCGGGAATGGCGGGCACGATGGCGAAGTCCAGTTCGCCCATCAGGACGCTGGTGGTGAGAATGGGGCTGAAGGCCTCCACCACGCGGATCGAGACATTGGGATAGGTCTCGATGAACCGCCGCATGGCCGGCGCCAGGGTGACGCGGGTCATGGTGGGCATGAGCCCCACGGCGATATCCCCCGACACGCCATGCCCGAACATCATCATGGACTGGTTGGTGGCTTCGTTGAGGCGCAGCATCTCCACGCAGCGGCTGTAATAGGCGTCGCCCGCCGGGGTGGGCGTTACCCGCCCCTTGTCCCGGGAAAACAGCCGCACGCCGAACCGCTCCTCCAGCTTGCGGATGTGCTGGGAGACGCCGGATTGGGTGCCATGCTCGCGCTGCGCGGCGGCGGTGAAGGAGCGCTCCTCATAAGCCGCCACGAACAGGCGGACTTCCCTCAAGGATTCAGCCACGGGCGCTCCATCCTGCGTGCATACCCCGCCATGCGGGACCAAAGGCCATCAGATTCGACGCGAGTCCAAGGTGCCATCGCGCCGCCGCCGGCAAAAGGCCGCGCGTGATTACGATGGCGCACCTCATACGGCGCCCCGGGCCGCCGGGGCCGGCAAGAGATGAATGAGGCCGGCTGCAAGCGTCAATCCTGCGCCGAACAGGCAGGCCAGCGGCCAGCCGCCGGACACATAGGCCCAGGCGCCGAGCGCCGAGCCCACCGCGCCGCCGGAATAGAAAATGAAGAAGAACAGGCCGTTGAGCCGGCTTCTGGCCTCGGAGCCGAGCGCGAACACGGCCCGTTGGCTGATGACCAGGGAGGCCGCCACCCCGCAATCGATGAGGATGCCCGCCGTGACGAGCAGACCGAGATGGAGGAAGCTGCCGCCGTCTCCCGGCCAGGCCAGGAAGAAGGACAGAGCCGAGGCACCGAGCGCCACGAGGGCGCCGAGCCGCGCCCATCCGCGATCCGCCGCGCGGCCCACCAGCGGGGCGGCCGCCGCGCCGCACACCCCGATGATCGCGAACAGCGCCACGCCGGTCTGCGAGAGGCCATAGGCCGGCCCCATGAGCAGAAGCGGCACGGCGGTCCAGAACAGGGTGAAGGCGCCAAACAGGCAGAATTGGACGCTGGCGCGCCGCCGCAGCACGGGATTGGCCTTCAGCAGGCCGAGCATGGAGCCGATGAGCTGGCGATAGCGGAAGCCCTCCGGCGGGCGGCGCTGCGGCGCGAACCTCCACAGACAGAGCGCGACACCGGCGACGAGGACCGAGGACAGCAGGAAGATGGCGCGCCAACCGAAGGCGTCCGCCACGAGGCTGGAGACGGGCCGCGCCAGCATCATGCCCAGCAGGATGCCCGAGGAGATGTTTCCCACCGCCCGGCCGCGCGCCTCGGGCGCGGCGAGATGCGAGGCGAAGGGAACGATCACCTGCGCCACGCAGGCGCTCAAGCCGCACAGGAAGGCGGCGGCCAGAAAGACGAGGGGCGTGCGGGCAAGGCCGGCGCACGCCATGGCGGCCGCCACCACCGCAAAGGCTGTGATGATGAGGGTGCGGTTCTCGAACCGGTCGCCGAGCGGCACCACCAGCAGCATGCCGAGACCATAACCTATCTGCGTCACCGTCATGGCAAGGCCGGACGCCGCCGCGGGAATGCCGAGATCGAGGCTGATGGGGGCGAGCAGAGGCTGGGCATAATAGAGATTGGCAACGGCCACCCCGCCCGCCAGCGCGAGCAGGGGCATGAGCCGGGCGGGGTCATTCGAAGGGGCAGGGACCTGCGCTTCGCTCATGGCAGAAGTCCGAGGCTGGTGCCCAGCACCTTGATGCCGGCCACAAGGATCAGCGCATAGACGATGCGGAACAGAAGCGCCCGGTCGATGCGGTCATGCAGGCGCTTGCCGGCATAGGCGCCGAGCGGGATGGCGGGCAGGAGCGCCGCCGAATAGAGCATCAGCCCTGGTCGCGCCAGAATGAGCCCCGCCATGAGCGGTAGGCGCGTCGCGTTTGCAAGGGTGAAGACCGCCGACATGGTGCCCGCATAGACAGTCTTGGTGAGGCTGCGCCGGGTGAGATAGACGGCGACCGGCGGCTGCCCGGCATTGGCGAGGAAGGTGGTAAGGCCCCCGAGACCGCCCCAGAGGAAGGCGCGCCATCCGCTCACCCCGATGGGAGGCGCGGGCACGGGGGGGAAGAAGAGCTGCCGCACGGCGAAGAGGAACAGCGCCGCGCCGATGAGCGCGCCGCTCACATCGCGTGGCAGGTCGCTGAAGGTATAGGCGCCGGCGACCATGCCGAAGAAGAGGCCGGCCGCGATCCATCCCACATCCGGCATGGACCAGGTGCGCGGCGGAAAAACCCGCAGCGTGAACAGGTCCATCACCAGAAGCAGCGGGGCGAGCACCACCGCCGCATCTACCGGGTCCATGACCAAGGCGAGGATGGGAATTCCGACCACCGCCAGCCCGCCGCCGAACGCGCCCTTCGAAAAGGCGATAAGGAACACCGCCACGAGGCCAGCCAAGACAATCTGCGGCGCGATCAGGCTCATCTCGACGTCACCCCCGCCCACCTGCAATCCGCCCGGCGCGGTCGAACCATAGGCCGGGCGCGGCGGCCCCGGAAGGCATCTCGCAGGGTTTCCCCTCGGAAGAGCGCCGATGCGGGAATGCAGGCGCCATCGCCATCAGGCGGCGGCGGGCGCGCGCACGGCGGCGTCTACGGGGAGGGGCGCGTTGGGACTGTCCAGAAATTCCACCGTGGTGAAGACGAGGTCCGCCGCGCCGCGATTCTCCAGATCGTGGGTCATGAAGCCGCCCGCTGCGAAGGAGAGATGCTGCGTCTCGCCGGGAAAGTAAGTCACGTCGACGATGCGCCCGTCGCCATAATGGGAGCGCGCCGAACCGCCCGAAAGGCAGGTCCAGAAGTAATCGAGCACATGGGTATGGAAATCCAGCCGCGCGCCGGGGGCGAGCGTCAGCGTCCAGACCCGCACTCGCTCGGTTACCGACACCAGTTGCGTGCCCACATTCCCCGTGCCGGCCCGCGCGGCGAAGCGCGCCTGCACCTCCGGCGGCCAATGGGCGGGCGGGGCGGGCCAGGCGCGGATCACATGCTTGGTCATGATTCTCCTCCTTAGGCTGCGATGCCGGTATTAACGGCGGTCTCCGCCATGATGACGTCCGGCTGGCCATGACGGTCCGCCGCCGCGCGATCCTCCGCGCTCGGCAAATCGGCTTGCAGATAGGCGCCGAGTTGGCGGGCGCGGCGCACCACGGCCGCGCCATAGGGGCGGCGCTCCGCCTCGAACGCATCGAGAGCGGCGTCGAGATCGTCCGTCGCCCGCAGCGCGCGCGAAAGCGCGTCGGCATCGCCCGCCGCCTTGGTCACGCCCATGCCCACATGGGGCCGGGCGACGAAGGCGGCATCGCCCAGCAGCACCGTGCGCCGGCCGACGCGCATGGTGGGAGAAGCGAGGTCCTGGATCACCTGAATGAAGGGATGGGCGGTGCGCTCCACCACCTCGGCGAACTGGGGGGATAAGGTCGCGCGCGCAGCGTGGCGCATGGCGGCGATCACCTCGGGGCGGATCTTGTTCGGCGGAATGGACAAGGCATGACGCACGCCGTCCGTATCGGTCAGGAGGTCCGCAAGGACGCTGTCGGCCGGGGCCGGGCGATACCAGACGAAATTGAAACGCCGCTGCCCGGGCTCCAGGGCCTCGCCGGCGCCGGCGACGGGATAGCCGAGCATCTGCTCGCCGGGCGGGAGGCTGAAGGCGAAATAGTCCGCAAGGTCCGCCCGGGTGGCGGCGGAGAGGTCGGCCTCCGGCACCAGGCCGCGCCACGCGACATAGCCCACATAGGACGGCTGCACCTCGGGCGCCATCTGCTGTCGGATGGAGGAGGCGATTCCGTCGGCGCCCACAAGAATATCGGCCTGCGCGACCGAGCCATCCTGAAAGTGGGCGCGCACGCCCGTGTCCGTCTCCTCCACGCGCACCAGCGCTTGGCCGTGATGGTAGCGCTCGGGGGGAAAGGCGCCGCGCAGCAGAGCGTAGAGATGCCCCCACGACGTGACCACCTGCGGCAGATCCCGCACGCCGATCAGAGCCCCATCCCGGCCGAAGACCCGCCGGCCGGGCACGAAGACGCCGACCTTTGCGGCGGCGCTGTCCGCGCCGCAGCGGCTGAGAATGTCCAAGAGTTCCGCATGGGTCACGATGCCGGCGCCCCGCCCGGAGAGTTCCGAGCCGATACGCTCGAACACCTGGACGTCCCAGCCGTCGCGCAGCAGGCTGAGCGCGGTGAACAGGCCCGCCATGGACCCGCCGATGACGAGCGCGCGGCGCCCGTGCGCCGGTCTTCTGTCCGACATTGCTCTCTCCCTCGGTGCCGGACGCCTCTTTGCGGGCGATCGCTGACCGCCCCTAGATTTGCCGGGGCCGGGGAAGGCGTCAAGAATTATTTATCAGCCGATCAATATCTCGGTGGCATTTGAGGGGTTGGCACTTGGCTGCGTGATGCACCCCATGTGAAATCGGCGCCGCAAAATAAAATCGGCGCCCCGAGGGCGCCGTTCAAACTCCAGATCTGCGGGACGCGATCAGGCCTTGCCGGTCTTCCGGCGCAGACGGACCACCACATCCACGCGCGCCACTTCAAAGCCCTCGGGAGGTTCGGGCAGGCGATCCACCATCACGTCCTGCTCGGGGATATCCACCAGTTCGTTATGGCCTTCCACATAGAAGTGGTAATGGTCCGACGCATTGGTGTCGAAATAGGTCTTCGAGCCGTCCACCGCCACTTCGCGCAGCAGGCTCACTTCCGTGAACTGGTGCAGGGTGTTGTAGACGGTGGCGAGCGACACCGGGAACCGGGCGCGAATCGCTTCTTCGTGGAGCATTTCCGCCGTCACGTGCCGGTCGCCCTTGGCGAACAGCAGCCAGCCGAGGGCGAGGCGCT
>JASBUY010000363.1 GCA_030147645.1 Aquabacter sp.
GCCGGGAATGCTCCCCACCCGCCGGCGGAGGTCCTGGATGATCTCGAAGGCGCTCTCGGTGCGCTCGTCCTGCGGCTTCAGGGCAACGAACAGGCGCCCGGGGTTGGGGGGGCGGCTGATGCGGGTCGCGCCGGCGGTGGAGACGAGATAGGCGACATTGGGGTCCCCTCTGACGGCGGCCGCCACCAGTTTCTGGCGTTCCACCATGGCGTCGAAGGAAATGTCCGTCGCCGCCTCCACGGTGCCGGAGATGAAGCCCGTGTCCTCAACCGGGAAGAAGCCCTTGGGCACCACCGCGTAGAGATATCCCGCAAGGCCGATGGTGAGGAACGTCACCACGAGCATGAATGGCCGGTGGCGCAGCACGAAATCCAGGCTGTTGCGATAGCCGGCGAGCCACAGGTCGAACATGCGCTCGCTTGCCCGGAAGAAGACATTGGGCTTCTTGTTATGGTCCACCGGCTTCAGCAGGCGCGCGCACAGCATGGGCGTCAGTGTGAGCGATACGAAGCCCGAGACCAGAATGGCGACCGAGATGGTGACCGCGAATTCGCGGAACACGCGCCCCACCACGCCGCCCATGAACAGGACCGGGATGAACACCGCCACCAGCGACAGCGTCATGGAAATGATGGTGAAGCCGATCTCGCGGGCACCGAGAAGCGCGGCGCGGAATGGGCGGACGCCATTCTCGATATGGCGGTAGATGTTCTCCAGCACGACGATGGCGTCGTCCACCACGAAGCCGACGCACAAGGTCAGCGCGAGCAGCGTCATGTTGTTGATGGAGAAGTCCAGCACCCACATGGCCGCGAAGGTGGCGATGATGGACAGCGGCAAGGCCAGTGACGGGATGATGGTGGCCCGCACATTGCGCAGGAACAGGAAGATCACCAGCACCACGAGGACCACCGCCTCGAACAGCGTCTTCTGAACGTCCGCCACCGCGTCCCGAATGGACTTGGAGCGGTCGTTCAGCACTTCGATATTGATGGAGGGCGGAAGCTGCGCGCGATATTGGTCGAGATGGCCGCGCACCTCGTCCACCACCGCCACGGTGTTGGCGGCGGGCTGGCGCACCACGGCAAGGACGATGGCGCGATTGTCGTTGAACCAGCTTGCGACGCGCTCATTCTCGACCCCGTCGGTCACCCGCGCGATCTCGTCGAGACGCACCGGCGCGCCATTGCGCCAGGCCACCACGATGCGGCGGAACGGCTCGGCCGTCGCCTTGGCCGTACCCATATCGATGGTGAGATTCTGGCGCGGCCCGGAGAGCTGGCCGATGGGCGTATTGGACGCCGCCGCTTCCACGGCGGTGCGGATATCGGCTGCGGAAATGTTTCGCACGCCTGCGGCGGCAGGATCGACCCGGATGCGGACCGCATATTTCTGCGTCCCGTAAATCTGCACCTGCGCGACGCCGGGAAGCTGGGAAATCTGCTGGCCGACCAGGGTGTCGGCATATTCGTTCACCGTTGAAAGGGGCAGCGTGTCGGAGGAGACCGCCAGCAGAATGACGGGTGCGTCCGCGGGATTGACCTTTCGGAAGCTCGGCGGGGTCGTCATCTCGTCGGGCAGTTGCCGCTGGGCGATCGAGAGCGCGGACTGCACGTCCAGCGCCGCGTCGTCGATATTGCGCGAGAGGTCGAACTGCACCGTGATGGAGGTCGAGCCCTGGGTGCTCGACGAGGTAAGCGAGGAAATGCCCGAAATGGTCGCGAGCTGCCGTTCGATGACGGTCGCGACCGCCGAGGCCATGGTCTCCGGGCTCGCGCCGGGCAGGCTCGCGGAAATATTGATGGTGGGGAAATCCACGCGGGGCAGCGCCGCCACGGGCAGAAGGCGATAGGCAAACAGGCCGGCCACCACCAAAGCCAGCATCATCAGCGAGGTCATGACCGGCCGGCGGATGCACAGATCGGAGAACATGGCCTTCAGCTCCCCGCGCTCGGCGCCTTTGTCTCGCCCTTGATGTCGACGCGGCTGCCGTCCCGCAGAGCGAGCTGGCCCTGGGTCACCACCACCTCATTGCCGGTGAGGCCAGCAACGATCACCGCCCGTCCATCCACGGTGCGCTCCACGGTGACCGGACGGACATGGGCGACGCCCTTCTCCACCACGAACACGAAGCTGCCATTCTGCCCGATCTGGACCGCCTCATTGGGGATCACCACCACATTGGGCTCCATCCGCAGCGTGACGGTCACGTCCCCGAGCGTACCCGGCCAAAGGCGCTCGTCGGCGTTCGGGAAGAGCGCGCGGACCATCAGCGTGCCGGTCTGGATGTCGATGGTGTTGTCGAGCGCCGCCACCTTGCCGCCGGAAATGATCGTGCCGCTGCCCTGCAGGCGGAACTGCACCTGGGCCTGGCCCATATTGGCGCGCAGATCGCTGAGATAGCGCTCGGGCACGCCGAAGGCGATATAGATGGGCTTGATCTGGCGGATGGTGGCGAGCGTGTCGTCCGCGCGGATCACCGAGCCGGGGCGCGCCTGGGCGATGCCGACGCGGCCGGAGACCGGGGCCTTGATCTCATAATAGGTGCGCTGCACCTGGAGCGCCTGGAGATTGGCCTCGTCCTGCTGGACGGTGGCCTTCTGCATTTCGGCGGTGGTCTTTGAATCGTCCACCTGCACCTGCGACACCGCATTGCGCGAGGCGAGGCCGGTATAGCGCTCCACATCGCGCAGGGTCTTTTCCAGCTGCGCCTTGTCCTTGGACAAAGTGGCCTGGGCCTGGAGGATCTGGGCGTCGATCTCGCGCGCATCCAGGACGAAGAGGACATCGCCCTCCTTCACCTCGGCGCCATCCTCGAACTTCACCTGCTCCACCCGGCTCGCGACCCGCCCGCGGATGGTCACCGTCACCATGGGCTCCACCGCCCCAATGGCCTCAAACCGCACGGGAGCGGAATCGCGCACCGCCGTCGCGACCGTCACCGCGACGGCCGCGCGTCCCGCAGGGGTCTGGGCATTGGCGGTATGGGCGCGGCCGCCGATGAGGCCGCTGCTCCACAGCCAGGCGCCGCCCCCGAGCGCCGCGAGCACGCACAGCGTCAAAGCGAGTTTGCGACCGGAAGAACGAGAACGCGCCATATCGAATTCACCTGATCGGCCCCTTAAGGCGCCGAAACCCTGTACCCCATTGCCATCCGCTCAACCCTAGACCGGGCCGCGATCGGCGCCAACCTTACACAGGCCGGTCAGCGGGGGCGATCACGATCCTGTTCGCACGGCGGGTTTTGTTTCATTCGATATTAAATTCGCGCTCCGTTTTACCGACGCAAAGCGCCAGCCAGCCGGTCCAGCGCCCCGTCGAGCGTGGCATCCGTCTTGGCGAAGCAGAAGCGCACCACCGATCGCACGGCATCGCGGGCATAAAAGGCCGAGACGGGAATGGCCGCGACGCCGTGATGACGCACCAGATCGAGGCAGAAGGCCTCGTCGTCCAGTCCAGGATCGATGGCGGCGAGATCGACGGAGAGGAAATAGGTGCCCGCGCTCGGCAAAACAGGGAAGCCGAGGGCGGACAAGCCGTCCGCAAGCCGGTCGCGCGAGCGCTGGAGCGCGGCGCGCATGCCCTCGAAATAGCCGTCCTCCTTGCCGAGCCCATAGGCCACGGCCACCTGCAGGTTGGGCGGCGTGGTGAAGGTGAGGAATTGATGCGCCTTGCTGAGCACGCGCATCAAGGGCGGCGCGGCGCAGACGAGGCCGACCTTCCAGCCGGTCATGCCGAAAATCTTACCTGCAGAGCCGATCTTCACCGTGCGCTCGCGCATGCCCGGCAGGGCCATCATGGGCACATGCCGCCGGCCGTCGAACACGATGTGCTCCCACACCTCGTCGCATACCGCGATGGCGTCGCAGGCGAGGCACTGCTCGGCAATGAGGGCCATCTCCTCGCGGCTATGGACGATGCCCGTGGGGTTCTGCGGATTGTTGAAGAGGACCAGCTTGGTGCGGGGCGAGAACACCTCCGCCAAGGCCTCGCGCGTGATGCGCCATTGCGGCGGCTGAAGGCGCACGAGACGCGGCACGCCCCCCGCGCGCAGCACCAGCGGCAGGTAGGCGTCATAAAGCGGCTGGAACAGCACAACCTCGTCGCCCGGCTCGATCAGCGCGAACAGCGCCCCGGCCAGAGCCTCGGTGGCGCCGGAGGTCACCATCACCTCGCTTTCGGGATCGAGGTCGAGACCCTGCCAGTGACGATAATGCGCCGCCGCCGCGCGCCGCAGGTCCGGCAGGCCCATCATGGGGGGATACTGGTTCCACCCGTCCACCACCGCCTCGGCAGCGCGCTGGCGCACGTCAAGGGGTCCCGGATCGTCGGGAAAGCCCTGCCCGAGATTGATCGCCTGATGCTCGCGCGCGAGCGCGGACATGACCTCGAACACCGTGGTCGGCAGGTTGGAGAAGACCGAATTGAGGGCGGGTGCGCGGGCTTGGCTGTTCATGGGACGGGATGTTTAGTGCCTCCCGCCCCGCTCGAAAAGCCCGGCGGGCCATGTCCCCCTAGAGCCTGATCCGATCAGGTTGAATCAACCTGATCGGCGAATCAGTCGCTAAACTATTGATAGAGAACGTTTTACCGATCTGATTGCGATGCAATCAGATCGGTACGTGCTCTAGCCGACCGCCCGCAGCGGCACGAGAGCGTCGACGATCTCCTCGTCGGTGACGGTCGCGAGCGGTTTCAGGAGCTTGGCCGCCTGGGTGCGCTGGCCCGCGCGCATCACCAGGATCACCGTCTCCGCCCCGCCGCAGGCGGGATCGCCGCAGGCGATCTCGGTGACGGACACGCTCGCCTCCTCATCGAGATCCAGAAGGCGGCGCACCTTGTCCGCGACATCACGCGCCGCGTCCCGCGCCGCCTGCCGCTCTCCGTCCCCACCCCGTCCCCGCATGAAGAAACGTGCCATTCTCGTCCGTCCTTCGCTTTAGCCCCTGCCCGCCCGTTCGGCACTATACGCCCGTTGCCCCTCGCCTCTCACCCCCCGACGATGCGGGCGGCGGTTTTGCTCAGGAAACGGCCGGCGCGGCGGGTCAGGCGGCGGCGCGGGTCCGGCTCCTCGTCCTCCGCCACATCCTCGAAACGAAGCGCCACATGGGTCACCCGCCCGGACTCGACGGCGCGCACCTCGATGGCGGCGTGCCCCATCATGATGCGCATACCGGGCGCGACCCGCTCCTCCGCCCGGTCGGCAAAGGCGTCCGCGATCGACAAGTTTCGGTCAGCGTCCGCTGCCGGCAGTCCGTAAAGGTCGGCCACTTCGCCGATGCGCACATCGCCGGAAAAGGGGAAGGCCGCGTCATCGTCCCACGCCTGCGGCTCCTCCATGAAGACGCGGTCCAGCTGCGGCACCCGCTTGGGGGGCGCCAGCAGATAGACATAGTCGCGCGCAGCGAGCGGCCCGGCATCGGCGGCGGCCAGGATCTGCCCTTCGCGCACCACAAGAACGGGGCGCGCCCAACTGGGCAGAAGGCCCGTGGAAAGGGGCTTCGTTCCCACGGCGACGGGATAGCCCACCAATTCATGCTCGCTCTGGCCTGGAAGGTCGATTTCAACCCGCTGCGGTTCGCGCATCGGGTCGGACAGCGCCACCCCGAGCTTGCGGGCGGAGGCCGCGAGCGTCAGACCGTGCAGCACCAGCGATGCCAGCACCACGATGAAGGCGACATTGAAATAGAGCTGTGCCATGGGGAGCTGCGCGAGCATGGGAATGGTCGCGAGGAAGATGGATACGGCGCCCCGCAGCCCCGCCCAGGACACGAACATTTTTTCGCGCGTGGAGAAGCCGAAGCGGGCGAGGCAGGCAAAGACCACCGCTGGACGGGCCACGAGAAACAGGAAGCCCGCGATCGCCAGAGCGGCGGGCAGGATCACCAGCAGTTTGTGCGGCGTCACCAGCAGGCCCAGCATGGTGAACATCATGATCTGGCAGAGCCAGGTCACGGCATCATGGAATGAGGTGATGCCGGCAATGCCTCGCACGGGACGGTTTCCGAGCACGAGGCCCGCGAGATAGACCGCCAGGAAGCCCGAGCCGTGGGCGAGCGACGTCAGGGCGAACACCAGGATCGCCCAAGCCACCACCAGCACCGGCTGGAGACCGCCTGGCAGATCGACCCGGTTCAGAAAGGCGGCCAGTGCGAAGCCGCCGAGCACGCCGAGGACAGCGCCCACCGACATTTCCCGAAGGACACCCGTGAGCACCGCCCAGCCGAAATCGCCGGAGCCGGAACTGATGAGTTCCACCAGCAGGACAGTCAGGAAGACGGCCGCGGGGTCATTGGTGGCGGATTCGATCTCGATTACCGCATCAAGCTTGCGGCCGAGCTTCAACCCCTGTGCCCGCACCAGGAACAGCACCGCCGCCGCATCCGTTGAGGCGACGATGGCCCCCAGCAGCAGACCTTGCAGCGGACTGAGGCCGAAGAGCGGCACTGCGGCGAGCGCCACCAGGGCGGCGGTGGCTATGACACCCACCGTGGAGAGAAGAAGGGCCGGAGCGACCGCGCCCCGCATGCTCGACACGCGCATGCGCAGCCCGCCATCAAACAGGATCACGGCGAGCGCGGCGGACCCGACCATATAAGTCGCCCAGTAATCACTGAAATGAATGCCTGCGACGCCGTCCTCTCCCGCCACCATGCCGACCAGCAGGAAGACCAACAGAATTGGCGCGCCGAAGCGTGAGGCGACCAGGCTCGAAACGGTGCCGACCACCACCAAAGCGGCACAGATCAACAGCGCCAGATTCGACAGGATCACAGCATCCATCGGACCGCTTAACCTTCAGCTCAGCCAGAAACATTAGACAACGATTCGAATGTAGCCGCTGTCACGCTTCAAGCGTATGGTGAAGTTGGCTCGCTGCGGATCAGGGGGCGTTCCGGGGGGAGCGCGACCGTGGCGGGGCGGGGATCGTCATCATGCCCATTCATGCCTGTGCATATGCATATCTCGTTCGTGCCTGCCTCCTGACGTCTTCCGGCACCGTCTTCACCGAACCCGATACCGTCTGCTTCGACCTCGATCTGGCGCTCGAAATCGCCGAGAACGAACGCGACTATGCGGCGGGCCTCGCGGTCTATGCGCTTGGAGCTGACGGCGCTCTGCTGGCTGATTTTCCGCTCGTCAGCCACGGAATTGCTGTTCCGGGCGCCGCCACTAGCCGCCCCGCCCTCTGGCCGACACACTGATCGCGCCGGCCCCTTTTAAGGGCGAACGACGCATCGAACGCTTGTGGCTGCCTGCAGCGCATTCCACGGGGTACGGCTGCATGGCTGCAGCACCCGCGACGCCTCAGCGCCGGGCTGTGGCAAAGCGCAGCGCCTCGATGGGCGACGCGAAGCTCACGATCCGCACCGCGCGGCTGCCGCACAAGTCGCATCGGAGGCGGCTGGAGGCGGTCGAGACGCCCTCGCCTTCCGCTGTTTCGCGGGGGGCGGCCTCAATCTGAAGGTCCGGTTTTGCCATTCCGATAATGGAGCGGCGGCGGCAACGGGGGCATTCGGCGCAAAGCATTTGCGGAGCTGTTCAGCAAAAGGCGTTGCTTTTGAGGCGCATTGCGCCGCCGATCACGGCTTTTGGGGTGCTGATGGCGCGAAGCCCGTCGCCCCCGCGAACGCCCAAAGCCCAGCGCCCCGCGCCTTGGCGTCGGCTTCCTCCGGCTCATAGCCTTTGCCGTATCGCGCGATGGCCCAGCCAGCGCGCACCATGGTCCCGCCCAGGTCAGTACCCCGCACGCTGCAGCGGGCGACTTCCCGCGTATAGCTGTCACGCCCGATGGGAATGCAGGTCACCGTAGAAAGGCCGATCAGTTCCCGAAGATAAAGCGCGGCCCGCTGCCCGCACGGCACCGTCGTGCCGGATCGATCTTGGCAGACATAATTGAGCGGCGGCGCGTCGATGTCGGCGAGCCTGATGCTGTTGCCCCCGATCTCCAGCGTATCGCCGTCGATCACGTTGGCGCCTCCCGAAATATAGGCGTCGGCGGCTGGCACCTGAATCTGCTCGCTTCGCGCAGCCCCCGCATCGAAGCTCATGGCGACCACAAGCAGCGCACCGACGGCCCGCAACGACCCGACAAGACGCCCCTGAAGGCCGCGCACCGGCAAAAGCACATCCATCACACACCTCGCTCTGCCCACGCGGCACTCCCGGGCCGGTCTGTCATCACGCCGAGGCTGAGCTAAAGTTACGTTCGGTGATCCAGGTCAGCCCGCGTCCTGTCAGGTTTGGGGAACGCTTTCCCGCAGGAGACGCGAGAGTGCGATTCCCGTAATCAACGACGTCAGTCTGATCGGATCGCGTTCCAAAACAAGACCTGCACGAGGCGGAAGAAACCATGGGCATGACGAGGGACCATTGCGGACGCCGGACACTCGCGTTTCGCTTTCTCGCAGCGATAGCGACGAGCGTGTGCGCCCTTGCGATCGCGCCGGCTGACAGCCTCGCCGCCGAGCCCTCCCCCGCCCAGTTTGTCGCCACCCCGGTGCCGCCTCAGCAGATCGATGCAGCCTTGGCCCGGCTCGACGACACCGCTGCATCAATCTTGCGCCGAAGCCGGATTCCGGGGCTCGCCATCGCCGTCGTGCGGGATGGAAAGCTCGTCTATGCAAAGGGATTCGGGGTGCGCAAGGTCGGCGAGGCGGCGCGCGTGGATGCCGATACGGTGTTCCAATTGGCGTCGCTCTCCAAATCCCTCTCCGCCGCGGTGGTCGCCCAGCAGGTCGGCGCCGGTGTGGTGGCATGGGACACGCCGCTCGTCTCCCACCTGCCCTGGTTCACCCTCTCGGCCCCGTGGGTCACCAGCCATGTCACGCTGGCGGACATGTTCAGCCACCGCTCCGGGCTGCCAGACCATGCGGGCGACGACCTCGAAGACCTTGGCTATGACCGCACGCAGATTCTGGAGCGTCTCGGCTTTCTTCCGCTCACCAGCTTCCGGGCGAGCTATGCCTATACAAATTTCGGCCTGACCGGTGCCGCCGAGGCGGTGGCCGTGGCGGCCGATACCGATTGGGCCAGCCTTGCGGAGCGGGCGCTTTATCGGCCGCTCGGCATGACCTCCACCAGTTCGCGCTTTTCCGACTTCTTGGCGCGGCCGAATCGCGCGACGCCCCACGTGCGGGCCAATGGGGCCTTCACGCCGGGCCCGGAGCGCCAGCCCGATGCCCAGGCGCCGGCGGGGGGCGCCAGCGCGTCGGTCACCGACTTTTCCCGCTGGATGCTGCTGATGCTTCAGGGCGGCACGGTGGATGGCCGGGCTCTTGTGCCCCTTGAGGCGCTGCTCCCCGCCATGCGGGCCGAGATGATCTCCTCTCCCTCGCGCACGGCGGATATGCGGCCGGGATTTTATGGCTATGGCATCGGCGTCGGCATTTCCTCCTCGGGACGCGTCACGCTGGACCATTCCGGCGCGTTCGCCATGGGGGCGGGGACCACCTATCGCCTGGTGCCTTCGCTTGGCCTGGGCATTGCGGTCCTCACCAATGCGCAGCCGGTCGGTGCGGCGGAGGCGATCGCGGCGGAATTCATGGATCAGGTCGAACTCGGCCGGGTCTCGCGGGATTGGTACGCCGCCTATAGCGAAGCCATGGCCGGACTGCTGGCGCCGGTCGGGAGCCTGGCCGGCAAATCCGCCCTGCCCAATCCCGCGCCCCCGGCGACGCTCACTCTTTACACCGGGCGCTATGAAAACCCCTATTTCGGGCCCGCCCTGGTGACGCAGGGCGATGGCGGCCTCACGATCGCGCTCGGGCCGGACGGCGCGCAACGCTTTCCCCTCACCCACTGGGACGGCAACACGTTCGCCTTCGTTCCCAGGGGCGAAAACGCGCCGGCGGGATCGAGGACCGCCATCGTCTTCGCGCAGAGCGGCAGCGAGCCTGCGGACGAACTCGCCATCGATTATCTGAACGCCAATGGGCTGGGGCATTTCGTGCGCCAATCGCCCTAAAAATAACGCCGCGCCAACGGGCCGTGCTTGACTGGACAGCAGAGCCCGCGCTCACCAAGATCACGTCTGATATTTTTCAGGAAGGGGCTTCATGGAGTTTGCGCCGCGCATTCCCGCCGAGCGTTTTTCGGGCTCCGCGGACCTCCGCCGCCGCTTCCTCACCACCGCTCTTCTCGCGACCGGGGTCTGGGGCCTCGGCATCTCGCTGGCCATGCTGCTGGGCCTGCTGTCCTTCGAGGCACTGCAGGCAGCCAATAATTTTGGCTATTTCATCCTCAATATCCTGCTGCTGCTGGGGCTGCGGC
>JASBUY010000377.1 GCA_030147645.1 Aquabacter sp.
GGACAGGCCGGAGGCCTGCGCATGAAGGCGCGCCACGTCCACATTGCCGGGCGCGGGATCGATGCCCGTCACCGTGGCGCCCATGCGCGTCAAAGGTTCGCTGAGCAGCCCACCGCCGCAGCCGATATCGAGAATCCGCAGGCCCGTGAGCGGCCGCAGGCTGCGGGCATCACGGCTGAAATGCCGCACCATCACGTCCCGCAGGAAGCCGAGGCGGATGGGATTGATGGCGTGGAGCGGCGCCATGGGGCCTTTGGGGTCCCACCAGGTCTCGCCCAAAGCCCCGAACCGGGCCAGTTCGGCGGCGTCGATGGTGGTTGCTTGGCTCATGGACGGCTCCTTCGCGACGAATGGTTACGCCGCGATGGAGACGCAAGCAAGGCGCCGGCGCGGGCTTGACCGGCCGTGCGATCGCCCGACACACTTGGGCCAAGCTCCGCCGCCTCGGGCAGGACGGAGCATCTGGGAGGATGAATATTCATGCCGGTTCCGCCTGCGCTGTCGCGCGGCCTCAAGGCCCCCATCATTGCCGCGCCCATGTTCCTCGCCTCCGGGCCGGACCTCGTGGTCGAAACCTGCCGCTCGGGACTGATCGGCACCTTCCCCGCGCTCAACCAGCGCACCACCGAGGGATATGAGGCCTGGCTGGTGGAGATTGCCGGTCGCCTTCACGGACAGGAGCACGCGCCGTTCGGCGTCAACCTCATCGTCCACCGCACCAATGCGCGGCTGGAGGCGGATCTGAAGATCACGGTGCAGCACAAGGTGCCGCTGGTCATCACCTCGCTCGGGGCGGTGCGCGAGGTGGTGGACGCGGTGCATGCCTATGGCGGGCTCGTCTTCCACGACATCATCAGCCGCCGTCATGCGGAGAAGGCGCTGGAGGCGGGCGTGGATGGCCTCATCGCGGTCTGCGCGGGAGCCGGCGGGCATGCGGGCGCGCTGAGCCCCTTCGCCCTCATCCCGGAAATTCGCGCGTTTTTCCAAGGGCCTGTGATCCTCTCCGGCGCCATGTCCACCGGCGCCCATGTGGCGGCGGCGCGCATGCTGGGAGCAGACTTCGCCTATCTCGGCACGCGCTTCCTGGCGACCCGGGAGGCGCTGGCGGCGCAGGGGCACAAGGACATGATCGTCGCGGCGGAGGCGAAGGACATTCTCTACACGCCGGCCATCAGCGGGGTGAATGCCAACTTCCTGGTGCCGAGCATCGAGCGCAACGGCCTCGATCCGCACAACCTGCCGGCCCATGCCAAGCTGGACATGGCGAGCGAAGCCAAGGTCTGGCGTGATGTCTGGTCGGCGGGCCAAGGGGTTGGCTCGATCCATGACGTGCCCTCCGCAGCCGAGCTGGGCGCCCGGCTGATCGCGGAATATGCCGCCGCCTGGGCGCATCCCCCGTCCGGCATCTAAGTTTGTCCGACAAAGTGTGTTCGCCGCATTTTGATGGGGATAAGCCCGCCTCGATGCCCCGATGACGCCACGGTTTGGCCTCGCTGCTCCTGAGAAGACTCCGGGGAACAGAGGGCCTGTTCCCGGTTAAGCCCGCCCTCCTCTTGACTTTGTCCGACAAAGTCCTAGCGTAGCCGAAACGAGGGCGCGATGGACGCAACCCAAGGCCGCTTCGAACGCATACAGGTGGCCCCCGCCTACCAGCTGGTGGCGGAGGCCATCGAGCGCGAGGTCGTGTCGGGTCGCCTCCTGCCCGGCGAGCCGGTGGGCACCGAGGCGGAGTTGGTGCGCCAGTTCGGGGTGAACCGCTCCACCGTGCGCGAGGGCATCCGGGCGCTGGAGGAGGGCGGCTTCATCCAGCGCGGCCCGGACCGCCGGCTCTATGCCTGCCTGCCGCGCTACAATCGCCTGTCCTCCCGCATGAGCCGCGCGCTGATCCTGCACGAGGTGACGTTCCGCGAATTGTTCTCGGTCGCCCTGGCGCTGGAGGTGGCGAGCGCGGAGCAGGCGGTGGCGCACATCACGGACGAGATGCTGGAGCGGCTGGAGGAGAACCAGGGCGAGATCGAAGCGGCGGCGCAGGCCGGTGATGCCGCCCGCCTCTCGGAGGCGGACAGCACCTTCCACCATCTGGTGGCCAAGGCCTCGGGCAACCGGGTGCTGCTGCTCTCGCGCGAGCCGGCGAGCCTGCTGTTCTTTCCGACCACCGAACTGATCTGCCGCCGCGTGCCCGAGGGTCCGCCCCGCCTGATTGTCGCGCACCGGCACATCATCGACGCCTTGAGAGCGCGCGACCTGGAGCAGGCGCGGCTCTGGATGAGCCGGCATCTGCATGACTGGGAGCGCGGCTTCGCGCGCGCCGGGCGCGATCTCGACGAGCCGGTGGAGCGCGTCTATGCGCGCAGCCTGCCGCCGGGGATCGCGGTCTAGAGGCGATCGAGTACACCGCCTGCGACGCGCCAACGTCGTGGCGGCGAGAGACGCAAAATGCCTGCAAGAGCGCGCAAAGCGCCAAGTCAGGAGGGAGGAAAGCAATGACCGGACCGACCCGGAACGGGCGCGCCTGGGCGCCTGCCGGCCAAGGGCGAAGTGCGCCGCGCGCAACGGCTGCGGCCGCTCCCGCCAGTGTGCCCGTCATGGCCGGCCTTCACCCGGCCATCCCCGGCCAGAGGCCGGGCGCATCCTGGATGAATGCTCCGGCACTGCCCCCTCCCCAGCCCTCCCCCGCAAGCGGGAGAGGGGGTCCGGGTCCGCAAGGGGAGAGCGGTGATATGCATCCGTGCGGTTTCGGGGCGCGCACGACATCTTCCGGAAAGCGCGCCCAAGCTCCCTCTCCCGCTTGCGGGGGAGGGCTGGGGAGGAGGCCGCGCGGCGCGCGGCTGACGGTCTCGGAGTTCCGTTCGAGGCGCGCCGCATGAGCGCGGCATCGCCCATCCTCTCGGTGGATGCCGTGAGCCTGTCCTTCGGCGGCCTGAAGGCGCTCTCCGGCGTCACCTTCGATGTCGCGCCCAATTCCATCACGGCGGTCATCGGCCCCAATGGCGCGGGCAAGACCTCGCTGTTCAACTGCGTCTCGGGCTTCTACACGCCCCAGCAGGGCGCGATCCGCTTTGAGGGCGCGGATATCACCCGCACCCATCCGCCCCACCGGGCGAAGATCGGCCTCGCGCGCACCTTCCAGAACATCGCCCTGTTCCGGGGCATGACCGTGCTCGACAATATCAAGCTCGGCCGGCACGCCCATATGCGCACCAACCTCTTGGACGCGCTGCTCTATTGGGGCCGCGCCCAGCGCGAGGAAATGGCGCTGCGCGCCGAGATCGAGGAGAAGGTCATCGACTTCCTCGAAATCAACCACATCCGCAACCAGCCCGTGGCCTCGCTTGCCTATGGCCTCAGGAAGCGCGTGGAGCTGGCCCGCGCCCTCGCCATGCGGCCCAAGGTGCTGATGCTGGACGAGCCGGTGGCGGGCATGAACCGGGAAGAGACCGAGGACATGGCCCGCTTCATCCTGGACGTGAAGGAGGAATGGGGCGTCACCATCCTCATGGTGGAGCACGATATGGGCATGGTCATGGACATATCCGACCATGTGGTGGTGCTGAATTTCGGCACCGTCATCGCGCGCGGAAAGCCCGCCGAGGTCACGCAGAATCCCGACGTGATCCGCGCCTATCTCGGCGGCACCGACATCGAGGCGCTCCAGCGCCGCATCCAGGGACGGGAGGCGGCGTGATGGACTTCGACTGGCTGTTCTTCGCCGAGGTCACGCTGGCCGCGCTCGGCAACAGCGCGCTGCTTGCCCTCACCGGCCTTGCCTTCGTGCTCATCTACAAGGCGACGCGGGTGGTGAACCTCGCCATCGGCGAAATGCTGATGGTGGGGGCCTATCTCTTCTTCTCCTTTACCGCCGGCCTCGGCCTGCCGCCCTGGGGCGCCATCCTCCTGGCCGTGGTGGGCGGCGCGCTGCTGGGCGCGACCATCGAGCGCGCGGTCATCCGGCCCATGCTGGGCGAAGCCGCCATCTCGGTCTTCATGGTGACGATCGGCGTCGGCTCGGTGCTGATCGGCCTCACCGAAATCATCTGGGGCGCCGAGCCGACCGCCTTGCCCGACTTCATGGGCAAGGCCCCCATCTTCATCGGCGACGCTTATGTCTCGCGCAAGGTGGTGATCGGCTTCTCGGTGGCGGCGGCGGTCATCGCGGTGTTCCTGCTGGCCTTCCGTTTCTGGCGCGGCGGCATCGCGCTGCGCGCCACGGCGAGCGATCAGGCGGCGGCCTATTCCTGCGGCATCAATGTGCCCGCGGTCTTCTCGCTGGCCTGGATGTTCGCGGGTGCAGCGGCGGCGGGCGCGGGCATCCTGGTGGGCGCGGTGGGTGGCATCGCCCCCACCATGGGCGTGTTCGGCCTCTCCGCCCTGGTGGTGGTGATCGTGGGCGGGCTCGATTCCATCGCCGGGGCGCTGATCGGCGGCGTCCTGGTGGGCCTGCTGGAAGCCTGGTGCGGCACGTATCTGGGCGGTGAATACAAGATGCTCGCCACCTTCGGCCTGCTCATGCTGGTCCTGCTGGTGCGGCCCTATGGCCTGTTCGGCACCGTCGAGATCGAGAGGCTCTGACATGCGCATCGGAACGCTGAAAGAGAGCTATGCGGCCGACGAGGCGCTGTTCGACACGCGCACCCAGAAAGCGTGGCTCGGCCTCTTCTTCCTCGCTTTGCTCGTCTTCCCCTTCACCGCCGGGGAATATTGGCTCTACATCGCCTGCCTCGTGGCGATCCATGTCATCTCCACCACCGGGCTCAACATCCTCACAGGCTTCACCGGCCTCGTCTCGCTCGGACAGGCCGCCTTCATGGGGGTGGGCGCCTATACGGTGGCGGTGCTGGAGGCGCGGCTCGGCACGCCGACGCTCGTCAATCTGCTGGCCGCCGGCTTCGTCACGGCGGCGGTCGGCGCCCTGGTGGGGCTGCCAAGTCTCAGGGTGAAGGGGCTCTATCTCGCCATGGCGACCATCGCCGCCTCCTTCATCCTGCATTTCATCTTCGCCAACTGGACCAGCGTCACCCAGGGCGTGTCCGGCATCAATGTGCCCCCCGCCTCGGTGCTGGGCTTTGAGATGGCGCGGCCGGTGCAGCTTTATTGGCTCATCCTGCCCATCGCCGTTCTCATGGTGCTCGGCGCCGCCAACCTGTTCCGCACCCGCATCGGGCGCGCCTTCATCGCCATCCGCGACCGGGACATCTCGGCCGAGGTGCTGGGCATTCCGCTGCTGCGCTACAAGCTCATGAGCTTTGCGCTGTCCTCCTTCTATGCGGGCGTGGCTGGGGGCCTGTGGGCCTATTTCTTCCGCGTGGTGACGCCGGAAAGCTTCCCCTTCGTCTATTCCATCTTCTTCCTCGCCGCCGTCATCGTGGGCGGCATGGGGACCATTCTCGGTGGCATCCTCGGCGCGGTCTTCATGACGCTGGTGCCCGAAGTTCTCAAACTCGGCGTCGGCCTGCTGTCCCCCGTCCTGCCGGACGCGGTGGCGATCCTCTCGCCGGTGCGCACCATCGTCTTCGGCGCGCTCATCGTGGGCTTCCTCGTGTTCGAGCCCCACGGCCTTGCGGAAATCTGGCGGCGCACGCGCCGCTTCTTTCATCTGTGGCCCTTCAAGACGTGAGGGCCTGCGCCTGTCCGGCCCCCTCCCTCTCCCTCCCCCGCAAGCGGGAGAGGGGAGGACCCGGTGAGGAGAGGTCAGGACAGGGAGAAGAACGGCGCGACGGGGTGCGCCCTGCCCCCTCTCCCGCTTGCGGGGGAGGGCTGGGGAGGGGGAAAGACCCTGGGAGGGGAAGACCTGGCGGCCGTGGCGACAAAAAGAACAGGTACGCGTGACCACACAACAAGACAGACGGGAGAAACACCATGGACATGAACAGGCGGCAGGCGCTTTCCCTTGCTCTCGGTGCCGGTGCGGCGGTCTCGCTCGGCATCCGGCCCTCGCTCGCGGCGGACGACATCGTCATCGGCGGCTCGATCCCGCTCTCGGGCGTGTTCGCCTTCGCGGGCATCGGCATCCATGCCGGCATCCAGGACTATGTGAAGATCATCAATGACGGCGGCGGCATCGCCGGGCGCAAGGTGACCTATCTCGCCGAAGACACGGCCTACAAGACCGACCAGTCGGTGGCGGTGTTCAACAAGCTCACCAGCCAGGCGGACATCCATCTCTACTACGCGGATTCCACCGCCTTCTCGAAGACCATCAACGCCGAGCTGGACCGCAAGAAGTCCATCCTCATGGCGGGCGCGTCCTTCGCCAGCGAACTGAACGATCCGAAGAAATATCCCTTCCAGTTCATCTCCGGCCCCGACTACACGCAGATGTTCGACATCCTGCTCCAGTATGTGGCCAAGACGAAGCCGGGGGCGAAGATCGCCTTCGTGCATTCCGACACCGAATTCGGCCGCGATCCGATCGCCGCCGGGCAGGAGAAGGTGAAGGCGCTCGGCCTCAAGATGACCGAGACCATCGGCACCCCGCCCTCCGCCGTGGACGTCTCCACCGAAATCCTGAAACTGCGGCGGGCGAACCCGGACTACACCATCTTCCACGGCTACGTGCTGGCGCCGCTGCCGGAATTCATGAGCCAGGCGAAGCAGATGGGCCTTGCCACCAAGTTCATGGGCACATTCTGGTCCATGGACAATTCGCTCTGGGCCAAGGTGGGCGACCCGGCCGACGGCTTCATGGGCGTGATGCCCTACCGCTATTATTACGACACGGACGGAAAGAGCCCGATGCTGGAGAAGATCCGGCAGATGCGGCCTGAATACCAATCCCCCGCCTATATGCTGGGCTTCCTCACCGCCTTGCTGTTCCTGGAGAGCGCGACGCGCACGCTCGCCGCCGGAAAGCCGCTGGACGGGGCAAACCTCAAGGCCGCGCTCAATTCGCTGAAGGATTTCGACACGGGCGGCCTCATCGGCGTGCCGATCTCCATTCCGGGCAATTCCATCCCCGTCGGGCGCGTCTACCGCTTCGACGCGGCGAAGAAGCTCATGGTGGCCGATTCCGACTGGATCAAGGTCGGCGGGTGACTCGTGCCTCCCCTCCCCCGCTTGCGGGGGAGGGCTAGAGCATGCGCCGATCAGCCTGCAACGCAGGCTGATCGGGTAACGCATTCTCTATCAATGAGTTAGAGGGCGATTCACCGATCAGATTGGTTCAATCTGATCGGATCGCGCTCTAGGGAGGGGGCCGGCCGCAGGCCGGAAGACGCTGCGAGATGAAGAGACCTCGCTTCGCTCGCCCCCTCCCCCACCCTCTCCCGAAAGCGGGAGAGGGAGTCTGCCGCGCTTTGGAGCCCGCCTCATGACCGACACCATCCTCGACGTGCGCAACATCGAAGTGGTCTACAACACCACCGTCCAGGTGCTGCGCGGACTCTCGCTCAGCGTGCCGCGCGGGCAGGTGGTGGCGCTGCTCGGCTCCAACGGGGCGGGCAAGTCCACGACGCTCAAAGCCATTTCCAACCTGCTGGACCTGGAGGACGGTGCGGTCACCGCCGGCGCCATCACTTTCGACGGGGCGTCCGTCGCGGGGGAAAGGCCCCACGCCCTGGTGCGGCGCGGGCTGTTCCACGTGATGGAGGGGCGGCGCATCTTCGAGGATTTGACCGTCGAGGAGAATCTCACCGCCGCCACCTTCGCCCTGTCGGGGCGGGGCGGGCCGATCCCGAGCTTCGACACGGTCTATGACTATTTCCCCCGCCTGCACGAGCGCCGCACCGGCCGCGCGGGCTATCTCTCGGGCGGCGAGCAGCAAATGCTCGCCATCGGCCGCGCGCTGATCGCGCAGCCCAAGCTGATCCTGCTCGACGAGCCCTCGCTCGGCCTCTCGCCCAAGCTGGTGGAGGAGATCTTCACCATCATCGCCCGCATCAACCGCGAGCGCGGCGTCTCCATGCTGCTGGTGGAGCAGAATGCCGCCGTCGCCATGGCGGTCGCCCATACCGGATACATCATGGAGACCGGCAAGGTGGTGATCGACGGGCCGGTCGAGAAGCTGATGAAGGACCAGGACGTGCGCGAATTCTATCTCGGCGTCGCCGGCGAGGGCGCCGAGAAGAGCTATCGCGACGTGAAGCATTACAAGCGCCGCAAGCGCTGGCTGTCCTGAGGAGCCGCCCATGGACTTCCCCCTCCTGACCCTGCCCCAGATGCTGCGCGAGCAGGCGCGGCGCATCCCCCATCACACCGCCATCCGCCAGAAGGATTTCGGCATCTGGCGGCCGCTCACCTTCGCGGACTATTTCAACCGCGCGCGCCATGTGGGCCTCGGCCTGCGCTCGCTCGGGCTGCAAGAGGGCGGCCATGTGGCCGTGATCTCCGAGAACCGGGTGGAATGGGTGCTGGCCCAGCTCGGCACGGGTCTCGTCAATGGCGTGACGGTCGGCGTCTATTGCACCAGCCCGGCCAATGAAGTGGCCTATGTGCTCGCCCATTCCGACAGCGAGATCGTCATCTGCGAGGACCAGGAGCAGGTGGACAAGGTGCTGGAGCGCCGCGCCGAGCTTCCCGCGCTGAAGCGCATCGTGGTGATCGAGGAAAAGGGCCTGCGCTCCTATCCCGCCGACCTGGTGCTCGCCTTCTCCGCCCTGGAGGCGCGCGGGCGGGAGTGCGCTGGCGAGCATCCCACGCTGATCGAGGACTGCCTCGCCCGCCAAAGCCTCGAAGATATCGGGCTGATGATCTACACCTCGGGCTCCACCGGGAAGCACAAGGGCGCCATGCTGAGCTACCGCAATCTGCGGGCCGAGGCGATCGCGCTCTCAGACTGCCTCGGCGCGGACGCGCGCACCACGCACCTCTCCTATCTTCCGCTCTGCCACGTGGCCGAGCAGATGCTCACCACCATGCAGCCCATCTATCTGGGCGCGCAGGTGAATTTCGGCGAGAGCATCCGCACCGTGCAGGAGGATCTGCGCGAGGTGGCGCCGTCCATCTTCCTCGGTGTGCCGCGCATCTGGGAGAAGCTGAACTCCGCCATTTATCTGAAGCTCATGGAGGCGGGCGGGCTGCGCCGCGCGCTGTTCGAACGCGCCTATGCCGCCTGCGAGCCGTTCGCGGAAGTGCCGCGCGCGAAGCGCACGCTGTCCCAGCGACTGGTCTTCTTCCTCTGCTGGCTCGTCATCTTCCGCGCGCTGCAGAACTATATCGGCCTTGGGCACGTGAAGGTGGCGATGACCGGGGCGGCGCCCATCTCGCCGCGCATCGTGCGCTTTTTCCGGACGCTCGGCGTGCCGCTGGTGGAGGTCTATGGCGCCACCGAGACCACCGGCCTCGCCTGCGGGCAGACGCTCTCCCATCTCGTGCCGCTCTGCGTCGGCGCCCCCGCCAAGGGTGTGGAGATGAAGCTCGGTGAAATGGGGGAAATCCTGGTGCGCGGCGATACCGTGTTCGCCGGCTATTACAAGGCGCCCGACGCCACCGCCGCCGCCATCCGCGACGGCTGGCTGCATACCGGCGACGTGGCCGAGATGGTGGAGGGCCAGTTCAAGATCGTGGACCGGCTGAAGGACATCATGATCACGGCCGGCGGCAAGAATCTCTCGCCCTCCGAGATCGAGAATACGGTGAAATCCAGCCCCTACATCAAAGAGTGCATCGTCATCGGCGAGCGGCGCAAATATGTCTCCGCCCTGATCCAGATCGATGCCGACACGGTGGGCCAATGGGCCGAGGCGCGCGGCATCGCCTTCACCCATTTCCGCTCCCTGGCGGAAAACGAGAAGGTGCGGGAACTGATCGCGGCGGAGATCGACGCGGCCAATGCCCAGCTCGCCCAGGTCTCCCATGTGCGCAAGTTCCATCTCCTGGTGAAGGAGCTGGACCATGACGATGACGAGGTCACCGCCACCATGAAGGTGCGCCGCTCCAACATCCAGACCAAATACGCCGCCGAGATCGAGGGCCTCTACGCCCACGCCTGAGGGGCGACCTCGCGATTTCCCGCTCCCACCCCTCCCCCGCAGGCGGGAGAGGGCTTTGCCGGGCGCGCGCCACGCCGGGCGCCCAACACCACCAGGACCCGAGCCATGCCCGACGCCTATATTTACGACCATGTGCGCACCCCGCGCGGGCGCGGAAAGCCGGACGGGGCGCTGCATGAGGCGACGCCCGTCCATCTCGCCACCACGGTACTGGACGCGCTGCGCACCCGCTCCGACCTCGACACGGCGCTGGTGAGTGACGTGATCCTCGGCGTGGTGATGCCGGTGGGCGAGCAGGGCCAGTGCCTGCCGCGCATCGCGGTGCTGGCCGCCGGCTATGCGCAGGAGACGGCGGGGGTGCAGATCAACCGGTTCTGCGCCTCGGGCCTGGAAGCCTGCAACCTCGCCGCCGCGAAGGTGATGGCGGGCCAGGCGGACATGACCATCGGCGGCGGCGTGGAGAGCATGTCGCGCATCCCCATCCTCTCCGACGGCGGCGCCTGGAGTTCCGATCCCGCCATATCCTTCGCCACCCATTTCGTGCCCCAGGGCATCAGCGCCGATCTCATCGCCACCACCTGGGGCTATTCCCGCGAGACGCTGGACACGCTGGCCGCCGAGAGCCACCGCCGCGCCGCGCGCGCCTGGAGCGAGGGGCGGTTCGACGGCGCCATCGTTCCCGTGCGCGACAGCCTCGGCGACGTGCTGCTGGACCACGATGAGACCATCCGGGCCGACTGCACCCCCGCCGACCTCGCCAAGCTCAAGCCCGCCTTCGCGGACATGGGCGCCAAGGCCGGCTTCGACCAGATCGCGCTGCTGCGCTATCCGGAAGTGGAGCGCATCGCCCATGTGCATCATGCGGGCAATTCCTCCGGCATCGTGGACGGCGCCGCCGCCGTGCTGATCGGCACCCGCGATGCGGGCCGCTCCGCCGGCCTGCGGCCGCGCGCACGCATCCGCGCCTTCGCGGAAATCGGCTCGGAGCCGACCATCATGCTGACGGCGCCCTCCTTCGCCGCCCAGAAGGCGCTGAAGCGAGCGGGCATGGAGGCGCGCGACGTCGATCTGTTCGAGGTGAACGAGGCGTTCGCCGCCATTCCGCTGCGCTTCTGCGAGGCGCTGGACGTCAATCCCGGCCGGGTCAATGTGAATGGCGGGGCCATCGCCATGGGCCATCCGCTGGGCGCCACCGGCGCCATGCTGCTCGGCACCGCGCTCGACGAACTGGAGCGCACCGACCGCACCACCGCCCTTATCACCCTGTGCGTCGGCGCGGGCATGGGCGTCGCCACCCTCATCGAGCGGATCTGACATGCTGACCACGACCCTTGAAGACGGCATCGCCGTCGTCACCATCGATCTGCCCGGCCGCTCCATGAACGTGATGGATGCCGCCCTCATCGCGGCGCTCGATGCCGAAATGGCGCGCCTTGCGGGAGACGAAGCGGTGAGCGGCATCGTCCTCACCTCCGGCAAAGGCGCCTTCATCGCCGGGGCGGACCTCGCCATGCTGGAGGCGTTGACCGGCACGCCGCGCGACATCGCCGATAAGGTCGGCGCCATGGGCGATGCCTTCCGCCGCATCGAGCGGTGCGGAAAGCCCGTGGTGGCCGCCGCGCCCGGGACCGCGCTCGGTGCCGGCCTCGAACTCATGCTCGCCTGCCATTACCGCATCGCCGCCGATGCCAAGGGCGCGGTGTTCGGCCTGCCGGAAGTGAAGCTCGGCCTGTTTCCCGGCCTTGGCGGCACCCAACGCCTGCCCCGCCTCATCGGCATCGAAGCGGCGCTGCCGCTGCTGCTGGAAGGGCGCGCGCTCGCCCCCGACGAGGCGCTGAAAACCGGGCTGCTAAACGAGGTGGTGACGGCAGACGATCTTCTCCCCGCCGCGATCCGCGCGCTGAAGGCGGGCGGCGTGCCCGCCGAGGCGCCTTGGGACAAGAAGGGCTTCGCTTTGCCCGGCGGCGCGCCCTCCAGCGCGCGCATCATGGATGCCTTCAGCCTTGCCAATGGCAAGGCGCTCGCCGCCTCCAAGCAGAATTATCCCGCCCCGCAGGCCATCCTCTCTTGCGTGTTCGAGGGCACGCGGCTGCCCATGGAAAAGGCCCTGCGGCTGGAGCAGAAGCAATTCGGCCTCGTGTTCGCCGGCCCCGTGCCGCGCGCCATGATCCGCACCCTATTCTTCGCCAAGCAGGCCGCCGACAAGCTCTCCCGACGCCCCGCCGGCATCGCGCCGCGCAATGTGAGCGCGGTGGGGATCATCGGCACGGGCTTCATGGGGCGCGGCATCGCGGAGGTCTCCGCGCTCGCCGGCATGGAGGTGGTGCTGCTGGATGTGGACGCCGCCGCCGCCGAGGCGGGCCGCGCCGGCGTGTGCGCCGCGCTGGACGCGGCGGTCGAAAAAAAGCGCCTTTCCCCGGAAAAGCGCGATGCGGCCGCCGCCCGTCTCACGGCCGCTGGTGACTATGCGGCGCTTGCGGCCTGCGACCTCGTGATCGAGGCGGTGTTCGAGGATCGCGACCTGAAGGCCCGCGTGATCCGGGCGGCGGAAGCCGCCATGCGGCCCGGCGCGGTGTTCGCCACCAACACCTCCTCGCTGCCTATTTCGGGCCTCGCCGCCGCGAGCGGGCGCCCCGAAGACCTCGTGGGCCTGCACTTCTTCTCGCCGGTGCCGCGCATGGCGCTTGTGGAGGTGATCCGGGGCGCGGCGACGAGCGACGCCACGCTGGCGCTGGCGCTCGACTATGTGGGGCAGATCCGCAAGACGCCCATCACCGTCAATGACGGGTTCGGCTTCTACACCACGCGCTGCGTGGATGCCTATATCCGCGAGGGGTTGCGCCTGATGGCGGAAGGCACACCCCCCGCTCTCATCGAGAATGCGGGGGTCGCCGCCGGCATGCCCGTTGGGCCGCTGGCGCTGGGCGATGAGATCGGCCTCGATGTGATGCACCACATCAAGCAGGAGGCGCGCCTCCATTATGGCGCAGCCTATGTGCCCGACGCCTCCGACGTGCTCTATGACCGCATGAAGGAGAAGGGCCGCTTCGGGCGCAAGACACTGGCCGGGCTGTACGAATACGGCGCCGACGGCAAGCGGCTCTGGTCCGGCCTCGACGGTCTCGTCCTCTCGCGGGCGCCCGCGAGCGTGGACGAGGCGCGCCTTCGCCTCCTCGCCATCCAGGCGGTGACGGCGGCAGGCGCCTTCGCGGAGGGCATCGTGAGCGAGCCGGCCGAAGCGGACCTTGGTGCCGTGCTCGGCTGGGCGTTCCCCTCCTATCTCGGCGGGCCGTTCGGGCTCATGGACAAAGACGGGCTCGCCGCCTTTGTCGCTCAGGCGGACCGGCTGGCGCAGGCCCATGGCGCGCGCTTCA
>JASBUY010000379.1 GCA_030147645.1 Aquabacter sp.
CAGATAGCGTGAAAGCTCACCCATCAGCCCCAAGGCGCCCTGCACGGTGGATACCGGCTGCAAGGGATGGATATCGGCGAACCCGGCGAGGCGCGCCATGCGCTCGTTGAGGCGGGGATTGTGCTTCATGGTGCAGGAGCCCAGCGGGAAGAGGCCGCTGTCGATCCCGTAATTCATGCGCGAGAGCCGCACATAATGGCGCATGGCCTCCGGTTCGGAGAGGCCGGGCAGGGGCAGGGGCGCCGTGCGTTCCAGGCCGCCGAGGCGGGGGGAGAAGCCTTCGGGCTCGTCAAGATCAACGCCGGTGACGTCCGTGCGGCCGATCTCGAAGAGGAGACCCTCCTCCAGGTCCAGCGCCCGGTTTCCGGTGAAGGTGTCGGGAGCGGTGGAGATGCTCTCAACCGGCGCCGTCGCGCCGCGTCCTTCGCGGTTCATGCCAGCACCTCCTTGAGCGCGGCGGCGTAGGCCGCGCGGTCGTCTGCCGTGGTGGTCTCGGTGGCAGCCACCAGAATGAGATCGTCGAGCCCCGACTTTGGCGCGAGGCGCGAATAGGGCACGCCGCCGAGGATGCCCTTTTCGGCCAGCTTCTCGACCACTCCGGCCGCGTCGCCCTTCACGCGGATGGTGAATTCGTTGAAGAAGCTTTCGTTCAGCACCGCGACGCCGTCGAGGGCCGCGAGCCTGTCCGCGAGATCGCAGGCGGCGGCGTGGTTGATGCGGGCGAGCCGCGTCAGCCCCGCTTCGCCCAGCAGCGAGAGATGGATGGTGAAGGCCAGCGCGCACAGGCCCGAATTGGTGCAGATGTTTGAGGTGGCCTTCTCGCGCCGGATATGCTGCTCGCGGGTGGATAGCGTCAGCACGAAGCCGCGCCGGCCTTCCGCATCCACCGTCTCGCCGGCGAGGCGCCCGGGCATCTGGCGCACGAATTTCTGCCGGGTGGCGAACAGGCCCACATAGGGGCCGCCGAAATTGAGGGCGTTGCCGATGGACTGGCCTTCGCCCACCACGATGTCCGCGCCTTGCGCGCCCGGCGGCTCCACGAGGCCGAGGGACACCGCCTCCGTGAACACCGCCACCAGCAGCGCTCCGGCCGCATGGGCCTTCTCGGCGATGGGTTTCAGGTCCACCAGATGGCCGAACACGTCCGGCGTCTGCACCACGACGCAGGAGATGCTCTCGTCGATGGCGGACAGGACATCGTCACCGCCGCCTGGCGCGGGGGGGAGGCAGGTGAGCGGCTGCTCCGCATGGGCGCAGACGGTGGCGATGGTCTCGCGATAATGGGGGTGGAGATTGCCCGCCAGCACCGCCTTGTCGCGCTTGGTCACGCGGTGGGCCATGAGCACCGCTTCGGCGGCGGCGGTGGAGCCGTCATACATGGAGGCGTTGGCCACCTCCATGGCGGTCAGTTCGGCCACCTGGGTCTGGAATTCGAACAGATATTGCAGCGTGCCCTGGGCGATCTCTGGCTGGTAGGGCGTGTAGGAGGTGAGGAATTCGGAGCGCTGGATCAAATGATCCACCGTCGCCGGCACATGATGGCGATAGGCTCCGGCCCCCACGAAAAAGGGAACGGACCCGGCCGGCACATTGCGGGCGGCGAGGCGTGCCAGCGTGCGCTCCACCTCCATCTCGCTCTTGCGGCGCGGCAGATCGGGAAGGGCGGACAGCCGCTTGTCCGCCGGAATATCGGCGAACAGGGCGTCCAGCGACGGCGCGCCGATGCGCGCGAGCATTTCGGCCCGGTCGTCTGGGGTCAAAGGCAGATAGCGCATGATGCGGCTGGTCCGGTCAGGTCAGGGAAAAGGTGGGCCGTATCACCATCTCCGCCCGGATCGAGTGCCCGATATAGCACTCCTCATGGGCGCGGTGATGCAGCGTCTCATAGTCTTCGGCCGAGGGCGTCTTGGCGCCCGAGAACGTGACGGCGGGGTTCAGCGTCACGCGGGCGACATAAAGTTTGCCGGCTTCGTTGGGCGCCATCTCCCCCGTCGCGGGGTCTTCGTAGCGGTCGACGGTGAAGCCGGCGCGGCGGGCGAAATCCAGGAAGAACAGCATGTGGCAGCTGGCGGCGGCGGCCACCAGCCCCTCTTCGGGGTCCACCGCGTCCTCGCGCGAGAGCGGCACGCGCACGCTGAACGGCGAGGAGGAGCCAGGCACGCTCAGACCATCAAAGGCCAAGACATGGGCGCGGCTGTAGCGGCCGTCCGTGAAAGCAGCGTCGCCCCGCTCCCAGCGGATGGTGGCGCGGTAGACATGGTCCATGGCGAGGCTCCAGGTATCAGCCGAGGGTTTTCAGGAAGTCCTGATAGGCGTCGGCACTCATCAATTCGTTGAGCTGGGCGGGGTCGGACATGCGCAGCTTCAGGAACCAGCCTTCGCCTTCCGGCGCCTCGTTGGCGAGGGCGGGATTGGCCTCCAGCGCGTCATTGACCTCGAGCACTTCGCCCGACACGGGCGCAAAGACCTCGCTCGCGGCCTTCACGCTTTCCACCACGGCCGCTTCCTTGTGCTGCTCGATGTTGGCGCCTATGTCGGGCATTTCCACGAACACCACATCGCCCAGCTTCTCCTGCGCATAGGAGGAGATGCCGATCACGGCCACGTCGCCCTCGACGCGTACATATTCATGGTCCTGGGAATAGCGGATCTCGCTCATGATCTTGTCCTTTGCTCAGGATTTGCGGGCGTAGCGCGGGGCGACGAACGGAACGTGACAGACGCGCGCGGGCAGAGGCTTGCCGCGCACCAGAAGATCAAGGGCGGTGCCGGGCCGGGCCAGATGGGGCGGCACATAGCCCATGGCGATGGGGCCGCCCACGGTGGGGCCGAAGCCGCCCGAGGTGATCTGCCCGACGACGGTGCCATCGTTAAGAATATCCACGCCCTCGCGCGCCGGGGCGCGGCCCTCGGGCTTCAGGCCGACGCGCACCCGCGCCGGGCCCTCGGCCAATTCCCGCTGAATGCGCGCGGCGCCGGGAAACCCGCCCCCCTCGCGGCGCCGCTTCTGGATGGACCAGGCGAGCTGCGCCTCGATGGGCGAGGTGGTGGTGTCGATGTCATGCCCGTACAGACACAGACCCGCTTCCAGGCGGAGGCTGTCGCGCGCGCCAAGGCCGATGGGCTTCACACGGGCATCGGACAAAAGATGGCTCCAGACCTTCTCCACCGCATCGGCGGCGACGGAAATCTCGAACCCGTCCTCGCCGGTATAGCCGGAGCGGGAGATGTGGCAGGGCACATCGTCCAGGGTAGAGGAGGTGGCCGACATGAAGCCGAGCGCCGCCGCTTCCGGTGCGTGGGGCGCGATCACCTCCGCCGCCTCCGGTCCCTGGAGCGCGATCAAGGCCAGTTCGTCCTTGGGCACCAGGCGGATGCCGCCGGGCAGGCGGTCCATCATATGGGCATAATCCACCGCCTTGCGCGCCGCGTTCACCACTAGGAACAGCGTGCCGTCGAGGCCTGGATCGAGCGGGCGGGTGACCATGAGGTCGTCGATGATCCCGCCATCGGCATTGAGCAATTGCGTGTAGCGCTGCTGGCCGAGCTTGAGATTGAGGATATCGGCGGGAACCAGCGTCTCAAGCGCGGCCGCCACAGTGCCGTGGCTCGGGCCGATCAGCAGGGCCTGACCCATATGCGAGACGTCGAACAGGCCCGCATGGGTGCGCGTCCAATTGTGCTCGGAGAGGATGCCGTCGGCATATTGGACCGGCATGTCGTAGCCGGCGAACGGGACCATGCGCGCGCCAAGGACCACATGGGCGTCATGCAGCGCCGTGCGCAAAGAGGGGAGGGTGGGGTCGGTCATTCCGGGACATCCAAGGCGCGCCACAGGGACCGGGCCTCTCGGCCCGGGGGGCGCCCCCTCTGTCACCGGAACCTGAGAGATTTCACACGGCGCGCGCGAACAGGCGCGGCCGGCTTACTCCTTCGGTGAGCGTCAGGCTGGGCCTGGCGCTGCTTTCCAGAGGTTCGTCACCCTGCGGCCCTTTTGCCTGAGCGGTTCCGGGGCGGTTGCGCCTTCGGCGCCGGCCTCATCCCCTTGATTTAAGGGACAGCCGGTCTCTCCCGCAGGGATCGTCCGATTGCCGAAAGCATGCCTTCGACGCCCGGGAGCATAGAAGAAAGCCGCGCCGCGTCAACGCGGCGCGGCTCGGGTCCACGCGATTAATTGAGGTTGGCCCGGGCCTATTGGGCCGGGGGCGGACCAAAGGTGGTGGGCGGCGGGCCGAACGTGCCGGCGCTCGGCGGGGGACCGAAGGTGCCGGAGGACGCGGCGCCGGACGACGAAGCGGCGGGTGCAGCCGGAGCCGGGGCGGCTGCCGCGGGGGCCGGGGCGGGGGTCGTCGCGGCCGGCGCAGCGCTGGCGGCGGGCGCCGCGGGGCGCGGACGGCTCGGCCGGGGATGCTGCGTGGGCGTCCCCTTGGGATCGAAGCCGACATAGACCACGTAGCGTTCGATCTCGCCCGGCGAGGCCAGCGGGAAGGAAATCGTGTCCTCCACCACCGAGAAGGTCACCTGTCCCTCGCTCGCCGGCACATTGACCGGCACATTGAAGAACTTGCTCTGAATGGTCTTGGGGGTCGGGCCTTCCTGCACCACGGCGATGCGGATCGGCACATTGACCGCGCCGGGCGTGCCCTTGTCGCCCAGCAGGACGCGCCCTTCGATGCCCACCTTCATGGTCATCGTGCGGGTGCCTTCGACGATGGCGCATTCGCGCGCCATGTTGCTGATGGAGCCTTGATAGCGCAGGCCGCCGCCGGGGGCGGGCACCTGCCAGGCCGAGGCGCCGGAGCGCACATCCACCATCGGGCAGGAATATTCGATGGCGTCCGGTCCCGTGCCGAGGGCCAAAGGCTGGGGGACGCCTGTGACGGGACCGCCGACGCCGGCGACCGCCTGGTCCGAGATGCGCTGCGCGCCGGAGGAAGGGTCCACGGTGGTGCCCGGCGCGCCGAACAGCCCCTGGGAATTGCCCCCGCAGCCGGCAAGCATCACCGCCAGCGCGGCTGGCGCCAGCACGCGGCAGAGCGAGGACGCGGTAGACGGCAACCCCATGACGCAACTCCCAATCCGACGGACATGCTGATCGTGTATAACAGACAGTTAACCGCCCCTGCAGTCGGCACGGGCGGTTGCGGCGGGACTATCGTCTCGCATGGTTAAAGCGGGATCAGCCGCCGGAAAGGCCTTGAGGACGCCCGACGACGATGGTCAGGGCCTTCTTGGCATCCGTGAGGCGCTGCGCGGCGCGCTTCAGATCGTCCAGCGTCACCGCCCGGATGAGGGCGTTGCGCTTGTCGATATAATCGATGCCGAGTTCGTCGATCTGGATCTGGAGCAATTGCCCCGCCACCTTGGAGGAGGTGTCGAACCGCAGAGCGTAGCTGCCGGTGAGGTAGCTCTTGGCCTCATCCAGTTCCGCCTGGGTCGGGCCTTCGCTCAGGATCTTCGCGAATTCCTCGCCGATGATGCGGATGGATTCCCCGGCGCGCTCATTCTTCGTGGCGGTGCCGGCAAACCAGAGGCCCACATGGTCGAGGGCCACCTGATAGGAATAGACGGAATAGGCCAGCCCGCGCGCTTCGCGCACTTCCTTGAACAGGCGCGAGGAGAAGGCGCTGCCGCCGAGAACGTGGTTCAGCACAAAGGCCGGGATGAAGTCGGGGTCCTGCCGCTTCAGGCCGCTCGATCCCATGAGTACCACGGATTGGGGCACGTCCAGCGGCACCACGTCCACCGTGCCAATTCCCTTGGGCGCCACATCCGCGACGGGCGTGAGGTCCGCCTTCGCGGGCAGGGCGCCGAACACATGGTCGAGGGCCCGGCCAAGCTCCTCGGGGCTGATATCGCCCACAACCGCCACTTTCAGATTGCCGCGGGCCAGGGTCTTCTTCGCGAAGCCCGAAAGATCCTCGCGGGTGATGGTCGGCACGCTCGCAAGGCTGCCATCCACCGGACGGCCATAGGCGTGATCCGGGAAGGCGCGGGCGAACCAGGTCTCGCTGGCGATGGAATTGGGGTCCGTGGAGCGCCGGCGCAGGGCCGCGAGCTGGGCGGCCCTGATGCGCTCCACCGCCTCGGGATCGAAACGCGGCTGCGTCACCGCGAGGCGGAGCAGATCGAAGGCCGCGTCCTTGTTCTCCGACAGCGTCCGCAGCGAACCGCGCAAATCGTCGCGATTGGCGTCGAAGCCGATTTCCATGGCCTTGTCGGCCACGGCCTGATGAAAGGCCTTGGCGTCGAGGGGGCCTGCACCTTCATCCAGGAGCGAGGCGGTGAGGCTTGCGACGCCGGGCTTGGCCTTGGGGTCCTGGGCCGCGCCGCCGATGAACGCGAATTCCATGGCGATCAGGGGCAGGGTCTTTTCCCGCACCAGCCACGCCTCGATCCCGCCAGGGCTGACGACGCGGATGATGCGCGTCGTCTGGGACTGCGCCGCATTGGGGGTAACAAGGGAAAGGGCCATGATCATCGCTACCAGGAAAAGCCCGAACAGGCGGGAGGCTACGGCGGGCGCCGTCATGAACGCTTCTCCGGCGCGCTTGCGGGCGCGGCGGCGGGAGCCGGCGGCGGGCTGAGATGTCCGGTCACGGCGCGATCAAGGGTGAGGTAATGGCGCGCGGCCTGCTTGACCTCATCGGCGGTCACCGCCTTCACCTTGTCCGGCCAGGCATTGACGTCATCCACGGACACGCCGGTGGCCCAGGCCGCTCCATAGATGCGGGCGAGCGTCGCCTGATTGTCGCGGGCATAAATGGCGTCGGCGGTCAGGCGCGTCTTGGCCCGCGCCAGTTCAAGGTCGTCCGGCCCGTCGGCGGCGAGCTTCGCCACCACCGCGTCCATCGCGCCTTCCAACTGGTCCAGCGTCACGCCCGGCCGGGGCGAGGCGGACACGCCGAAGCGCGTCGCATCATAGGATGTCCCCTGGTACCAGGCGCCGGCGCCGGCCGCGAGGCCCTGTTCGGCCACGAGCGCGCGATAGAGCCGGCCGGTCTGGCCGCCGCCCAGGATCTGGGCTGCGAGTTCCAGCGCCACCGCCTCGCTGCCCGTCGCAGTGCGATAGGACGGCACGAGATAGGAGCGCTGTACGCTCGGCTGCGCCACGCGCGGGTCGGTGAGCGTCACCCGGCGATGCGCCTGGGGCTCCGGTTCCTGGGGGCGGTTGCGGGGCGGGGTGTCGCCCCGCGGAACCGCGCCATAGGTCTTTTCGGCCAGCGCCTTGACCTCAGCCGGATCGACATCGCCCGCCACCACCAGCACCGCATTGTTGGGCGCATAGAAGCGGCGATAGAAAGCCAGGGCGTCCTCCCGGTTCAGCTGCTTGATCTCGTGCTCCCAGCCGATGATCGGGTGCTGATAGGGGTGATTGACATAGGTCGCCGCCTGGAGCGCCTCGGAGAGGCGCGCGCCGGGATCGTTGTCGGTGCGCATGCGACGCTCTTCCAGCACCACGTCGCGCTCGGGCAG